>DALZBD010000555.1:0-2749 GCA_031977515.1 Bacteroides sp.
TAAAGCAAAATACACGGTCAATGACATTCTGATGAACCTGCAAGGGTTGGCTCCGCTGTGTGTGCCGATCAACAAGACCGGTAAGCAGGCCAAGGACTTTCCGAAGATGGTAGAAGCCGGTTTTCAGTCGGACGATCAGATGATCATGTTCCCGGCCGGACTTTGTTCGCGTCGTATCAAGGGAGAGATAAAGGATCTGGAGTGGAAAAAAGCCTTTATTGTCAAGAGTGTGCAGCATCAACGGGATGTAGTACCCATTCATTTCAGTGGTTGTAACTCCAATTTCTTCTACAATCTTGCAAATCTTTGCAAGACACTGGGTCTCAAAGTGAACATAGCCATGCTCTACCTGGCCGATGAGATGTTTAAGAACAGGCATAAAACCTTTACCATAACTATCGGCAAGCCCATCCCGTGGCAGACCTTCGATAAGTCGCGCACACCGGCCGAATGGGCACAATATGTAAAGGATATTGTCTATAAACTATAACACAAAGAGGAAATTACTAATAAGAGTATATGCAAGAGATCATAGAACCGGTAAGTAAAGAGTTGATCAAAGCCGAGCTTACTGAAGACAAACGACTGAGAATGACCAACAGGAGTCACAATCAGATATACATTATCACTCACCAGGACTCGCCGAACATTATGCGCGAGATCGGTCGTTTGCGTGAGATCGCTTTCCGGGCTGCCGGAGGAGGTACCGGATTGCCTCTGGATATCGACGAATACGATACTATGGAGAATCCCTACAAGCAGCTGATCGTATGGAATCCCGAAGCGGAGGAGATCCTGGGCGGATACCGCTACCTGCTGGGTACGGATGTACAGTTCGACGAGAAAGGTGAGCCGATCCTGGCTACTTCACATATGTTTGACTTTTCCGAAAAGTTTATCAAAGAATACCTGCCTACTACGGTAGAGCTTGGGCGTTCGTTCGTTACTCTGGAATATCAGTCGAGCCGCGCCGGGAGTAAAGGGCTTTTTGCACTGGACAACCTATGGGATGGTCTGGGTGCCCTTACTGTGGTCATGCCCAATGTGAAATATTTTTTTGGCAAGGTTACTATGTATCCGAGCTACCACCGGCAGGGGCGTGATATGATCCTGTATTTCCTCAAAAAGCATTTCGGAGATCCGGAAGAACTTGTCACTCCGCTCAAACCCCTGCTAATGGAGGCCGATGAAGAAGATCTGAAAAAACTTTTTTGCAAAGATACATTCAAGGAAGACTATCGTATCCTCAATCAGGAGATACGTAAACTGGGGTACAACATCCCTCCGCTGGTCAATGCATACATGAGCCTCAGCCCTACCATGCGTATGTTTGGTACGGCGATCAACTACGGTTTCGGAGATGTGGAAGAGACCGGTATTCTGATCGCAGTGGATGAGATCCTGGCGGAGAAACGGATACGTCACATCGAATCATTCGTCAAGAACGATCCCAAAGATTGTCAGATCACTTCCGGGGCCAATAAGATCTTTACACCGCGGGAAGACTATTCCCATTGATCTTGCGGTAGAGATCCAACGCGTATATATCGGTCATACCGGAGATATAATCCAATACAGCCTGCACCCTTTCATACAGAGAGGGTGCTTTCAGTTGATACTGTTCCGAAATGCGGTCGATCAGCAATTGCGAGTAGGCCTTATCCGGATACCGGACCGCGTCGATCATCAGGTCGAGCAGGGTGCTGATGATCTGAAAGCCGGCCAGTTCTATATCCAATACATCCCTGGAGCGATAGATCTTCTCCACAGAGAGTGTGGCACAACATCCGTAAGCCTGTGCAGGCAGGTCGGAGATATGTTTGATGAGACTGCCTGTGAATGTTCCGTTCAGTATGTTCTCTTCATTGTCCAGAAATACCTGTGTGCACTCCCGGATCAGCAACCCGATCACCGAAGAGCGCAGGTAGGCGATCTGTTCGTTCGGGTCGCTCACCACATCGAAAGTCTTTATGATACGTGCCCGACGCTCCTCCGGAAAATAGTTCAGGAAGAGTCTCACAGTCTCCTCTTTAGTCAGGATCTTTAGTTTAAAAGCGTCTTCTATATCCATCAACTGATAGCAAATATCATCTGCCGCCTCTACCAGATAGACCAGCGGATGGCGTGCATAGCGCGCGTGATGGTCGTTCAGCCGGATAAGGCCCAGTTCGTCAGCGATTCGTTGGAAACTCTCTTCTTCACTGGTAAAGAATCCGAATTTATTTTTTTCTCCGGCCAGGCTGGAAGAGAAAGGATATTTAACGATAGAGGCCAGCGTGCTGTAGGTAAGTACGAATCCACCGCGGCGGCGACCCTGAAACTGATGCGTCAGCAGACGGAATGCATTGGCATTTCCTTCGAAGTGTATCCAGTCCTGCCATTCATTTTCCGGCAAATGCTCTTTCAATGCCAGGCCTTTTCCCTCGGAGAAATAAGTCGCAATCGCTTTTTCTCCCGAATGACCGAAAGGAGGGTTGCCCAGATCGTGGGCCAGACAGGCAGCCGAAACGATAGAGCCGATCTCCGGCACATAGCTGTCTGCCAACTCAGGATGTCTGGCCACAAGCGCTTTGGCTACATCGTTTCCCAGCGAACGACCTACACACGATACCTCCAGGCTGTGTGTCAGTCGGTTGTGTACAAAGACACTACCGGGCAACGGGAATACCTGTGTCTTGTTTTGCAGGCGGCGGAAAGGAGCCGAGAAGATCAGGCGGTCGTAGTCACGCTGGAATTCCGAACGGGTTTC
>DALZBD010000556.1:0-2718 GCA_031977515.1 Bacteroides sp.
CCCGGATTGTATACGAATTTCTGTGAGAAAATGCCGAAGATCCCATTTATCTCATCACATACAGAATGCCACAGTGATCCGACCATACAACAAATCCGTTTTCCTCTGTATACACAGAAGAAAACGGATTCAATTTTATAATCCTTATAAAGGACTTATTCAAGTCTGTTTTATACTACTCCCGAAAATCCCATAAATGCCATAGCCAGCAGACCGGCTGTGATCAAGGCTATTGGAGTACCTTTCATCTTTTCAGGCAGATCGGACAAAGCCATCTGTTCGCGCAAACCTGCAAAGATCACCAGAGCCAGTCCGAAACCTAATGCGGTAGAGAAAGCATATACAACTCCGGTCAGCAGATCAAAGTCTTTCTGGATCACCAGGATAGCTACCCCTAAAATGGCACAGTTGGTAGTGATAAGAGGTAAGAATACCCCCAGTGCCTGATACAATGCAGGAGATACTTTCTTGAGAACAATCTCCACCATCTGTACCAAAGCCGCGATCACGAGGATAAAAGTAATGGTCTGAAGATACGCCAGGCCAAAACTATCCAATACATATCTCTGCAACAAGAAAGTCACAATAGTGGCAATCGTCAACACAAAAGCTACAGCACCACTCATCCCCATAGCTGTATCGATCTTCTTGGATACACCCAGGAAAGGACAGATACCCAGAAATTGTGACAACACAATGTTGTTTACAAAGATCGCCGATATAAATATGATAATATATTCCATATTCTACGTTGTTTTTGAGTAATTACGATTTCTTGAGACTGTTGATCAGAGCGATCAGATATCCCAAAGCAATAAATGCTCCCGGTGCCAGTACAAATGCCAGCATCCCGTACTCTTCCGGAAAAATAGTCAGTGAGAAGAGTTTTCCCGTACCCAGGAATTCACGCACACCACCCAGCAAAGTCAGGGCAAATGTGAAACCCAGTCCCATACCGATACCGTCCAGCATGGAAGTAAAAGGATTATTTTTAGCAGCAAATGCTTCGGCACGTCCCAGTACGATACAGTTTACCACGATCAATGGGATAAAAAGCCCCAATGTCTTATACAGATCCGGAACATAAGCCTGCATGATCATCTGTAACAAAGTCACAAACGAAGCAATGATCACAATATAAGCAGGGATACGCACCATATCCGGGATTAGTTTCTTAATAGAAGAGATTACCAGATTGGAACAGAGAAGCACAAACAGGGTGGCAAGTCCCATCCCCATCCCATTAATAGCCGATGAGGTCGTTCCCAACGTAGGACACATACCCAGAAGCAATACAAATACGGGATTCTCTTTCAATATCCCATTGGTCAATACTTTGAAATTATTCATGGTTCATTCCTCCTTGTTTCATTGTTCATTATCACTCTCCTCAACGACAACAGGAGAAGCCCCAGAGTTCCCATCGGCATCCTCTACTTGTCCGGTAGCACCGGAAGCCGTATCAGTGTGTTGTTGTGTAGCACCGGATGCAGCATCCGTATCGCCCCCGCTATACGCAGCATAAGCAGCATTCACAGCATTCAGGAAAGCACGGGAAGTAATGGTAGAAGCTGTAATGGCATCAATGTCTCCCCCATCTTTCGACACACTCAACGCACCCTTACCCGGATTACGACCAAGGATACTACGGCTGTCTCCCTCCTTGAACCAGACATCTGCTTTAGATCCCAGTCCCGGAGTTTCGGAATGTGCCAGTAAAGAATAATCATATATATTACCGTCTACATCAAACCCAACCAGCACTGTAAGTTCTCCACTGAATCCCAGTTGAGAAGCTTCCACGGCAGTGCCTACCAGATTGCCATTTTTCTTCGCAGGATAGATGATATAATCGATCATCTTCTTTCCGTTTTTCTCCGAAAAAAGAGTATCACTTTCGGCCACCGGATTGTTGTCAAATTCCGGAACTACACTGCTCAATGCCTGATTGAGTTGTGCCATATTGGCTTCAGCAATCGGTCCGGCAGTCAGTTGATTCATATAAGCCAGCAATGCTACCGAAATAGCTGTGACGCAGGTGAGTACCAGCACCATATTTATCAAGGATGATTCTAACTTTTTCATTTCTTCTTCGCTACCTCCCCAAAGCGTTTTGGTTTAAAATAGGTATTAATCAACGGAGTGAAAGCATTCATGATCAGAATAGCAAACGACATACCTTCCGGATAGGCTCCGAACAGTCGGATCACCATGGTCAGCACACCAATAGCCACCCCGTAAACGATCATTCCTTTCTTACTCATCGGTGAAGTCACATAATCGGTTGCCATAAAGATAGCTCCCAACATCAATCCTCCTGTCAACAGGTGATAGACAGGTGATACATAAATAGCCGGATTCACCAGATGCATGATCCCCGCAAAGACAAATACTGTTCCCAAGATAGAAACAGGAACGTGCCAGGTAATGATCTTTTTCCAGAGCATGTACCCCAGACCGATCAGCAGAGCGATCGCACTCACTTCACCCAAAGACCCTGCGTTGTTACCGATAAAAAGTCCAAGGGTACTGAACTGATCCATCGTTTCGGCAGGAGCACCGTACATCAGGCTCTTCATCACAGCCAGCGGAGTAGCACCTGTGGCAGCATCTGTATAAGCAGTCAACTGTCCTACTACTGGCCAGGTAGTCATCTGCGCAGGAAAAGAGAGCAACAGAAACACACGGCCTGCCAGAGCCGGATTGAACAGATTATTA
>DALZBD010000557.1:0-2709 GCA_031977515.1 Bacteroides sp.
AACAGGGAGACGCAAGGTATTGCGTCTCTACAAGTGTATCACCTTCAAAAGAAAACACAATCGGTGTAGAGACGCATAGTTGCGTCTCCATATTTGTATATGAAAGGGTAATGGGATAAAAAGAAGGCAAAAGAAGCAGCAAAGAACATCTGTAGTTATTTATAATTTACTACTCCATTTATATACAGATTCAATCCCTCCTGCAGCACTGTTTTTATATCTTCGAGTGGAATATCTTCGTTGGGATCTATCCGGAATACTTTCATTTTAGCACGATTTCCCTGTTCCAGTCTGTAGTGGGTGAGGTGAATGCCTTCTACCATGAGTATATAGGGAAGATCTGTTTTATTTTCCGTAGAGAGATAACAGAAAGGCTTTTTCCTGTAGCAGAAGCAGGGAATACTCCATTTGAGAGTTTCTGAAATATTGGGGTCCTGGGAAAGAATAATATTTCTCAGTGCCAGCAGGCAACTTTGCAGAGGCTCTTTCTGAGAGAGGTAGTAATGGTCTGACTCTTTCATGAACATAGAGAAAAAAGGAAATTGTGTAGCGATATAAAGATATACCCAAAGATAAAAATTGTTTTACCATAAAAAATATCTTTGTGTAAGTTTCGGTATACACGCCCGGAGAGGTATATCTGAATTGTATGTATGCGGAATTCTGACACACCCTCCTGGTTTGGAAGAACTTATTTCACTGCTATAAAAATATCTACCTCTGTCTGGGTAGGGTCTTGTGCTTTGTTGCCGAATACTTCGAAATCTACCGTATAGGCCCTGTCGAGATCCATATTCCAGATGTTGTACCACTGATTGATGACGATGTTATCCGCGAGGTTGCCTTTTACGGTCATTCTGATATAACTGCCTCCATGGAAAGAGCGGGCGGTCATATTTTCAGGTACAGATTCCAGGCTATTTACACGACATCCTATAATGGTGGTGTAAGGTTGGGTATGATCTCCTTCATAGTCTGTATACAAACAATAGATTGTATCGTCTATACGATTGGGGATTTGCATCAATAGCTGTTCACCGAAAAAACGTTGCCACAACAATACAATGTCTTGTGCTGCTTTCTGATTCTCATTGGTGGTTCTTACTTCGATACCCATCACCAGGAAAGGTTCAATGTTTACTTTTTCCATTTTCTTTTTTTGTTTATCAGACTGTTATCATTTATCTGCGGTGTATCGTTCTCCTTTTGAGAAACAATAAACCATAAAAAGATAACTTTGAAACAGCCTGTTTGTTTTGTGGCAAAAGTAAATTGTATTTGTGACAGCTGTATGTCAGTAGCATGATCGTTTTTTCCTTTTTTTCTATCTGTTTCTTAAAACTCCGTATTTTGTTTCAACTGCTCCACCAGCTTATCGATGCGTTCCATCTCCTGCACAATTTTGATACTTTGCGGGCACTGTTCCTCGCAGATGCCGCAACTGATGCAATATTCACTTTGACGGAGTTTGGGCACTGTGCGGTCGTATCCGATGAGGAAAGCCCGACGGGCTTCCCGGTAGTTTTCATCCCTCGAACTGGTAGGGACATTGGCCTCGTTGACACACTTGTTGTAATGGGCAAAGACCGCTGGAATATTAACACCATAGGGACAAGGCATACAATACTGACACTCGGTACACATGATGATCGGATAGTTGAGCATCAGTTCGGTGACACGTTCGAGTAGGGAGTTTTCTTCCGGTGTGATGGGTTCGAGCGGGGAGTAGGTACGCAGGTTGTCCTGCAGGTGTTCCATGTAGGTCATACCACTCAGGGAAGTAAGCACTCCCTCGGGGGTTCCCGCATAGCGGAATGCCCAGGAGGCGACGCTGTCGTCGGGACGACGTTGTTGCAGCATGGCCATGAGGTGATCGGGGAGTTTGGCAAGGCGTCCGCCGAGCAGGGGTTCCATGATGACTACAGGGATGTTGCGCTTTTCGAGTTCGGCATATAGGTATTCGGCATTCACATTGCGGCCTACCTGTGCATTGCGCCAGTCTACGTAATTGAGCTGTATCTGCACAAAGTCCCAATGTACATCGAGGGTGAGCATATAGTCGAATACCGATACATCCCCGTGGAACGACCAGCCAAGGTTGCGGATGCGTCCTGCTTTTTTCTCTTCCACGAGGAAATCGATCATACCGTTGTCGATATAGCGGTCGTGGACCAGCTGAATACCCGAACCACCACCTACAGAGTGCAGGAGGTAATAGTCGATGTAGTCTACCTGCAGCTCTTCAAAGGACTTGTAGTACATCTTGAGAGAGTTCTCACGGGTGTAGTTGGACTGATTGGAGAGTTTGGTGGCGATGAAAAACTTCTCGCGTGGGTGACGCTTGAGGGCGATACCCGTAGCACGTTCCGAAAATCCGCGAATATACACCGGTGATGTATCGAAGTAGTTCACACCGTGTTCGATGGCATAGTCTACCAGTTCGTTCACTGTCTCCTGGTCAATTTCTTCGCCGCTACCGTCTGCTTTCTGACGCATGGGCCAGCGCATACAGCCATATCCTAAGAGGGAGACTTTGTCCCCGGTGTTGTGGTTGACACGATAGGTCATTTCACCGTATCCGGCCTGCGAACCACTGCCACTTGCTGTGGAGGTGGATTTGCTGGAGTTGCTACACCCTGTGAGAGCCGCTGTAGTGGCTACCGCACCTGCTCCCATGACTTTAAGGAAATGGCGGCGGTCTATATTTTT
>DALZBD010000558.1:0-2690 GCA_031977515.1 Bacteroides sp.
CTCTGTGATATGTACGCTTTTTTCCCAGGGAGACAGATGCAGTTCACGAAACAACGGGTCTTCACTGTATTTCAGGTTCTTTACTGTTTCCCAATCGAGCGGATAAAGCTCCATCGCCGTATAGATCACTTTCCTGCCTGTTGCACGGCTGGCTTCGAGGGAAAGCATGGCATTGAGCCCGGTGCCAAATCCTATCTCCAGAATGTGCACCGGATCGGCGGTGGAATGGAGCATCCCGCTTTGCACAAAGATATGTTGGGATTCGCTGCGGGCTCCTTTGACCGAATGATAGTGCTCCTGCATATCCGGAATGAACAATGTGGCGCTTCCATCGGCAGTCTGTTCTATCTCTATGTTGTATGGTTGTTCTTTCATAAAATATTCACAATCCCTTTCACAGCAACCACAATAAAGACATAACGGAGCAGTTTTCCGGTGAACATGGATACGGTAGTGATCCACAGATTGCTGCGCATAAATCCCAGAGCGAGGGAGATAGCCGTGCCCAGGTAGGGCACAAAAGCAAAGAAGGCCATCAGAGCTCCTCTTCCCCGTACAAAGTTAGTTGCTTTTTCTATCTTTTCGGGTTTTACTTTGAGGTATTTTTCGATCCATTCGGTTTTTCCCATGTGTCCCATCCAGTAACAGGTCAGCCCGCCCAGGGTATTGCCTACAGCAGCCGAAAGAATGCACGTCACCGGGTCCAGACCCACCCTGATCAATACGATCAGTACTGCTTCCGAACTCAAAGGAACGACGCTTCCTGCTATAAATGCCGACAGAAAGAGTCCGATGTATCCCCAACTGGCAAGTGTTGCTATAAATTCACCCATATATTATATCCGAATATCAAACCTAATCCTATAACCGAAGCGATGAAGAATATGTTTGATCCGCGGTTGTTGGAAAGTACGAAAAAGTGAGCAGCCAGGATACTTGTCAAAGCCATAAGCACCGGAAGCAGATCCGGTAGCCAGATAGGTTGCAGTACAATTGATAGGTAGATGCAGAGGATCAGCATCATCAGATAGTGCAGGTAGCTGCGGGTGCGTATCTTGTCCTGATATCCTTTGACCAGTATATGAATGATACTTACGATGTAGATCAGGAGCAGATAGCCCAGTATGATCCATTGGGACAGGCTTATTGCCAGAAAGTCCCGGATGGGATAGAAGGTGGTCAGTTGCTGAAACGGGCGGTAGAAAAGTTCCATTTCACCATAGAAATAGGCGTGTCCCAGAAGAAACCAGAACGGGAAGAACCATCCGGTGAGTCCTGCAAATAAACTTTTTGGAGTGAGGGATTGCATATTGTATGCGCCCAGAAACCATACCGGAATAAACCACATCAGGAAGGGTTGCAGCAGGCAGCTTATTCCCAGAAAACAGAAACTGTAAAAAAGATCGGCCGACGCTTTGTGGTTCTGGTAGCTCCGGAACAGGAAATAGAGAGAAAATAGTATAGGTACAGGCAGAATACTACCGGTATAGAGAAGGTGCAGAGAGGGACATATTCCGATCAAAAGGAAAAAAATGGCAGATTGTATCGATGCACGTATGCGTATAAGTGAGAAAGCGTTGTTGAGTGCAATGAGCAGGTAACCGGTGAATATATAGAGTATAAAAGATACACCCCAACTTATCCAGTGGGGCAACTCAAAAGGAAGCCACTGCCTCCATAACTCTCCTGCCGCAGGGTCGGCAGAAATGTCCGGCATCACCATCGCTGCTATTATCCAGCAAGCTATGGAAAGCAGAATAGCTACCGGAAGGGAAAACCTGCTGGTAGTTACCTGGTTCTGTAGAGTTTGTCCTCTCATTTATGGATTATAAGTCGAATCCGATGTCACGGCGGAAGTATTTTCCGGTGAAATCAATCTTTTCTGCAATTTCGTAACTACGGGCAAGTGCCTCTTCGCGACTGTTTCCATACGAACTGATGGCCAGTACACGTCCTCCATCCGTTACCACTTCTCCTTCTTTCAACTGAGTGCCCGCATGGAAGACAATGCTGTCTGCTTCGTTGATGGTGTCTAATCCGTGTATCGCATATCCTTTCTGATAGGCTTCGGGGTATCCTCCGCTTACCAGGATCACACAGGCTGCAGTACGCGGATCCATTGTCAGCTCACGAGTGTCCAGATTTCCCTCGGCTACTCCTTCCAGCAGATCGACCAGGTCGCTCTGGATACGCAGCATGACACTCTCCGTCTCGGGATCTCCCATACGTACGTTGTATTCGATGACCATCGGTTCACCCTCTACACGGATCAGTCCCAGAAAGATGAATCCTTTATAGAGGATATTTTCCTGTTGCAGTCCCCGGATGGTAGGTTCGATGATGCGATCCTTTACCTTTTCCATAAACACATCGTCTGCAAACGGAACAGGTGTTATACTTCCCATTCCTCCGGTATTGAGGCCGGTATCTCCCTCTCCGATCCGTTTGTAGTCTTTGGCCACCGGAAGCACTTTGTAATGCTCTCCGTCTGAAAGTACAAAAACCGAACATTCGATGCCGCTCAGGAATTCTTCGATCACTACCGTAGCACTGGCTTGCCCAAACATGCCATTGAGCATACCGCGAAGCTCGGCTTTAGCCTCTTCCAGGGTAGGGAGTATCAATACTCCTTTACCGGCACAGAGCCCGTCGGCTTTCAGCACGTAGGGAGCCTGTAGCGTTTCGAGGAA
>DALZBD010000559.1:0-2686 GCA_031977515.1 Bacteroides sp.
GAGGGAAATAAGACAAAAAGGGTGCTGAAGAAAGAACGAAAGAACCCTATAATAATTAATTCGTGGAAAATTTAAACAAGCTCTGAAGGATTACGCATAATTTTTTCTACCTTTGAAAGATAAAAGACTATTATTGCCTGCCTGTGTTATGAAGCGACTTCTACTATTGGCCTTCTGTTTTTGTTTTGCTCTTACCATCTTTGGTCAAAGAGTGGGCCTGGTATTAAGTGGCGGCGGAGCCAAAGGAATGACACATATCGGGGTGATCCGTGCATTGGAGGAAAATGGTATTCCTATTGATTATATCACCGGAACATCCATGGGGGCTATCATCGGCTCTCTGTATGCGATGGGCTATTCTCCCGATGACATGGAGGAATTGATCGGATCCGAAGAGTTCAGACGTTGGTATTCAGGAGAAGTAGAAGAGAAATACATGTACTACTTCAAAAAGAACATTCCTACTCCGGAATTTCTCAATATCCGATTGTCTCTGAAAGACTCGCTGCATATCAAACCGATGCTTCTGCCTGCCAGTGTCGTGAATCCCATTCAGATGAATGTGGCTTTTGTAGAATTGTATGCGAGTGCTACAGCAGGATCCCGAGGAAACTTTGACAAACTTTTTGTTCCTTTCCGCAGTGTGGCCTCTGATGTATATAATAAAGAACAGGTCGTATTGCAGAATGGCGACCTTGGGGATGCTGTGCGTGCCTCGATGACTTTCCCTTTTGTTTTTAAACCCATTGAACTGAATGGTATACTTGTATACGATGGAGGTATCTATAATAACTTCCCTACGGATGTGATGATGCGTGATTTCAGTCCGGATATCATGATCGGTAGCGTGGTGGCAGTGAATCCGACAAAACCCAAAGAGGATAATCTGATGAGCCAGATAGAGAATATGGTGATGCAGAAGACCGATTATACCATTCCTGACTCTTTGGGTCTTGTGGTTAATTTCCGGTATGAAGATGTCAATCTGATGGATTTTGATCGTCTGGAAGAGTTGTCGGGAATCGGTTATGAACGTACGCTGAGTATGATTGACTCGATAAAGAGCCGTATTCCCCGCCGTATAGACATCAATGAGGTGAGAGCGCGAAGGCTGGAATACAGAAGCCACCTACCCGAATTGCTTTTTAAGAATATCTATATCAACGGGGCAACTCCCCAACAGGAAGTGTATATTAAGAAGGAGTTTCATGCGTCGGATGAAGATGTATTTACCTATGAAGAGGTAAAACAGGCCTATTTTCGTCTTCTTTCGGACAATGTCATCTCTGAGATCATACCCCATGCCGTATACAACGAGCAGGAAGAGATGTTTGATCTACATCTGAATGTGAGGCTGGAAAGCAATTTCTTTATCCGTTTTGGAGGAAATCTATCTACCACCAGCTCCAATCAGGTCTATTTCGGTATCAGCTACCAGGACCTTAATTACTATTCCAAAGAGTTTACACTGGATGGTCAGTTTGGTAAGATATACAACAATGCCCAGCTTATGGCAAAGGTTGATTTTCCGACCAATATCCCTATGTCTTATCGTTTCATAGCCTCGATCACCACATTTGACTATTTCAAAAAAGATAAGATATTTTCCAATAGAGATACTCCTGCCTTTAACAAGAAAAACGAACGCTTTCTGAAAGCAAAGGTCGCTTTGCCCTTTATGTCGAGTAAAAGGGTCGAGTTTGGTGTTGGAGTGGCTCATTTTGATGACCGGTATTATCAGACCAATGTGATCGACTTTGACAACGATAAATATGATAAAAGCACGTATAAGATGCTTGGTGGTTCGATCAACTTTTTTGGAAGTACGTTAAATGCCCGTCAGTATGCGACTCAGGGGTATAGAGAGGCCCTTACTGCACAGATCTTCTTAGGGGATGAATATTTCCGTGCCGGAAAGGTGAATGAGGAGGGTCAGAGCCAGACAGTGGATAAAGAGACGCAATCCTGGTTGCAGCTTTCGTATGTAAAAGAGAAATATTATAAAATGATGCCTAAAGTTACTTTGGGCACCTATGTACAGGCATTGTATTCCTCGCGGAATTTTTCGGAAAACTATACGGCTACTTTGTTGCAGGCAGGAGAATTTGCTCCTACTTCACACAGTATGCTGACCTATAACGAGGCTTTTCGTGCCAATCAGTATGTTGCTGCCGGAGTGCGCCCGATCTATCATTTGAGTAGCATATTCCATGCCCGTGCCGAAGTATATGGCTTTATGCCCATTTTTCCCATCGAACGCAATTCTATCAATAAACCCTATTATGGCAAAGCGTTCTCTAAATTTGAATACATGGGAGAAATTTCTCTGGTGTGTCAGTTGCCTTTCGGATCATTGGCTGCCTATGTAAATCACTACAGTTCACCTAAAAAGGAGTGGAATGTAGGTCTGACTTTGGGATGGCAACTATTTAACTACCGTTTCATCGAATAAAATTCATACAAAAAGTATCGCAAATCCTTGCTAATTCCGAAAAAGTACGTATCTTTGCACCCGTTAAACAAATGGCCGCGTAGCTCAACTGAATAGAGTAGCTGACTACGGATCAGCCGGTTACAGGTTTGAATCCTGTCGCGGTCACATTTTATTTATTATTTTGTTGAAATAAGGGTCGCGTAGCTCAACTGAATAGAGTAGCTGACTACGGATCAGCCGGTTACAGGTTTG
>DALZBD010000560.1:0-2686 GCA_031977515.1 Bacteroides sp.
GAATGGGCCATACACTTCTGCCGTATCGAAAAACTCCTCTCCTTTCTCATAAGCCGCACGGATCAGCCGTATCATTTCGTCCCGGTCGGGAAGTGGAGGATAACCGTGAGACATTCCCATACATCCCAACCCTATGGCAGACACTTCCAGTCCCTGCGTTCCTAATTTTCTTTTTTCCATGTTACATTTCTTTGTTAATGATGATGCAAAGTTGCTCCCGGTTGTCACTCCACACTCTCTTTTATTATTTTCAATGCTTTGAAAGCTGCGGGAAAACCGATATACGGCATCGTCTGGATCACTGCAGCAGTAAGTCTTTCTTTGCTGTTTCCCGCTTTGATAGTGGCAGGCAGGTGTCCTCTCAACTGATCTTCCGCACCGATAACAGTCAGCACACAGTAGGTCAGCAGTTCACGAGTTGGCAGGTCAAGGCCAGTACGGGTATAAAAATCACCGAAATGGACTTCGGTAAGAAAACGCGCCACGTCTTCCCCCATTCCACCAGGAAGATCTTTCATTGCATGTTTTATGGTATCGCCGTACAGGGGATACTGGATAGCACGACCCTTGTCGTAACGACTCTCTTCGGTCACGGTCCCCTGTTTTTCCAGGGGCAGTTGTACCCCCCTTTCCGTAAAGGTTTCGTTCATAGCTCCCAGGGCATTCAGCACTTTAGGGAAACCTATAATCGGTGCGCACTGGTAAATGGCTTCACGGATCTCGATGGGAGTTGCCCCTACGTTTAAGGTTGCACCCACATGCCCTTTCAATTGGGGCAGTTGCTGCATGGTTACCAGTGAGACACAGGTGATCAGCTCACGGGTTTTGATATCAAGGTCACCCGTGCAAAAGATTTCACCAAAGATATATTTCTGAAGTATATCCATCATTTCGGGATCGGTTCCCTGTCCGTTGAGTGCCTCTCCGCCAAACAACCGGGTATAATTCTCTTTACAAACGTCTATTCTGTCCATATCTTCTGCTGATTTTACGTCCTGCTGTGCCACGACAGATGTGATTCCCGCCATAGCAAAAGCGATAGTTGCTAAAGTTTTTTTCATTGGATACATTCTTTGTCTGAAGTTCACTTCATGGCCGCTGTATACTCTTCATCGCTCACCGGTTCCAGCCATATATTTTCGTTGGTCTGCGGATTGCAGGCGATGGCTATGTGTGAAAACCAACTGTCGGGAGCCGCTCCGTGCCAGTGTTCGACATGCGGAGGTATTTCAATCACATCTCCGGGAACCATTTTTACGGCTGCTTTCCCCCGCTCCTGATAATAGCCCTCCCCTCCTACGGCAACAAGTATCTGTCCGCCTGTATGAGAGTGCCAGTTGTTGCGACAACCCGGTTCAAATGTTACATTACTCATCGGTACATTCAAATCCTTATTGAATGTAAGCGGAGCAAGCCAGCTTTTACCTGAAAAATACTGTGCGTAGCCGGTATTTTCATCTCCTGTCGGGAAATCGCTGATTTTAGGTACTTCTTTTTTCATTTCCTGTGCATGTATAACACCAATGGCAACTAATACGACTGCCACGGTAAAGATTGTTTTTTTGTAATTCATATACTCTTGTTTAATGGGGTATTCTTACTTTTCCGGTTTTCGTTCTCAACAATTTAATTACACAACAAAAATAAGGCACAATCGTTTGTTGGTGTTTGCTGACAGGCTCAAAGGATTTTGTTATAAGGCTCAGGTCTACTAAAAATACAAAAAACACGAAGGGTGAAAACAATAGTCTCTCACTTTATTTGGGGATAGAAAGAAATATCTTTCAAAACGGATAAGCGCATTCGAAAGAAATGTATACACATATTGTAAAGACTATTTTTTAGACAGAAGAACAAAAGAATATATTTTTGTTTTATCACTTTTTTATAGATCGCGGCTTTTATATTTGTTCTTCTGTTCTTATGTCTAAAAAAAATATGTCCCACACACAATCACTCAGATAAAAGTATCAACCGGATTATTTGTCGCTGTTTTTTATTTACTTAGCTATAGTCACTCTTTTCCCTTTCAGAATACTGATCGTATAGCATGCCAATCCCGCCCATACAAAAGCAAAACAGACAAGATATTCCATGCCAAAAGACTCACCATAGACAAATATCCCAAGCAGTAGTTGAAGCGTAGGACACAGATACTGGATAAAACCCATTGTAGACAAAGGAATCACCTGAGCAGACTTTCCAAACCAGTAAAGTGGAATCGCCGTAACCACGCCACTTATCACTAATAAGAAACTCGTCGTTGCAGAAGCGGGGAAAAAAGACACTCCTCCACTACTTCCCGTACTATAGACCAAAAAAGCCAGTGCAAACGGGCAAACCATCATCGTCTCTACGGCAAGCGCAGGCATGGATTCCAATTTAGCTTTCTTCTTCAACAGTCCATACAATCCGAAAGAAGTGGCGAGGCTCAGGGATACCCAGGGAAACTTACCGTAACTGACTGTAAAATACGTCACCCCCACAAGAGCCAGCGCCACGGCTACCTTCTGCATAGTAGCCAAACGTTCTTTCAAAAACACATATCCTAAAAATACATTCACCAACGGATTGATATAGTACCCCAATCCTGCCTCAATAATATGATTGTTCTCCACCGCATAAATATAAATGCCCCAGTTTACACTGACCACAAAACCAGCCAGTCCCAACCGGAGCAACAGCC
>DALZBD010000561.1:0-2667 GCA_031977515.1 Bacteroides sp.
GATCGCTAAATAAATAATTAAAATAATCATAGGGTTAAATAAATAAAGTGTTTGTATTTAATTTATCGCCGCAAATATATAACATTAAATTTGTAATCTGCAACAATAGGATACGCATTTTAACCAAATAGTAAATTATCTAGGTTCCCAAAGCTATCCCTTATTCAATAGTGCACCTATATTATCCTTTGTAAAACCTGTGGTAGCCTTGCTATGAGAACCCTATCTAAAAGATTCAGGTACGGCCTATAAGGATACAACTTTTTATTTGACTCTCCCATCCATCTGAGATGTAAGGTACCGGATCTCTACATACATCCATGGCTCCATTGCCTGCATCTGTAGAAACAAAACCCTCACCAGACCACCCACAAATGTAAACAGTTTCTTATCTTTGCACACACAACAGACATGCAACATTCAACCAAGTAATCACGTTATGATGAAATCTTTAAAACTGATGATGATGGCAGCAACCCTGGCAATGGCCTCGTGTGCAACACAGGATGCCGGAAACAAAGAACCGGTATTGATCGAAAAGACACAGCTCACCGTAGAAAACCACCGGATGACCCCAGAAGTTCTCTGGGCCTTCGGCCGTATGGGTGGAGTAGCCGTCTCTCCCGACGAAAGCCGTATCCTTTATACTGTGGCCTACTACAGTATCCCCGAAAACCGCAGCAACCGCGAACTGTTTGTCATGAACGCAGACAGCAGTGACAACAAACAGATCACCCGCACTCCCTACTCCATCAACGAACCGGCATGGATCAAAGGAGGCAGCAAGATCGGCTACCTGAGCAGCGAAGGGGGCAGCAGCCAACTCTGGGAAGTAAACCCCGACGGCACAGGTAAGAGACAATTGACCAACTACCACGGAGACATCGAAGGATTTGCCTTCTCACCGGACGGTACCAAGCTTCTGTTCATCGCCCAGGTAAAGACAGTAGATTCTACCGCGGACAAATACCCCGACTTGCCAAAAAGCACAGGCGTTGTGGTCAACGATCTGATGTACAAACACTGGGACGAATGGGTCACTACCGCCCCCCATCCGTTTGTTGCGGATATCGACGAAAGCGGGCTGTCCAACATCATCGACCTGCTCGAAGGTGAACCTTACGAGAGCCCGATGAAACCTTTCGGAGGCATAGAGCAGCTCGCCTGGAGCAACGAATCGGACCAGATCGCCTATACCTGCCGCAAAAAGACCGGCCTGGAATACGCCATATCTACCAACTCTGATATTTATGTATACGACCTGGCTACCCGGACCACAGACAACATCACCGAAGGGATGATGGGCTACGATACGAATCCCTCCTACTCTCCGGACGGACGCTACATTGCCTGGCTGAGTATGGAACGCGACGGTTACGAAGCCGACTGGAACCGCCTTTTCGTAATGGACCTGCAGACAGGTGAAAAGAGATTCGTCAGCAAGGATTTCGACTCCAACGTAGACGATTATTGCTGGAGCAAAGACAGTCGCTCGATCTACTTCACCGGAGTATGGCACGGCTGTGCGCAACTGTACACTGCCGATGTGGAAGCCGCTACCGTGCGCACGCTCACCGAAGGCATGCACGACTATGCCTCTGTAGCTACCTGTGGCGACCGACTGATTGCCAAACGCCATTCCATGAGCATGACCGACGAGATATTCTCCGTAGCCCCAGACGGTACAGCCACGCAACTCACTTATGAAAACAAAAACCTGTACGATCAGCTCGATATGGGACGGGTGGAAGAGCGCTGGATGAAGACTACCGACGGTAAAGAGATGCTTACCTGGGTGATCTATCCTCCCGACTTCGATCCCAACAAGAAATACCCGACCCTGCTTTTCTGTGTAGGCGGCCCTCAAAGTCCGGTAAGCCAGTTCTGGTCTTTCCGCTGGAACTTCCAGATCATGGCTGCCAACGACTACATCATCGTGGCTCCCAACCGTCGCGGCTTGCCTGGGTTTGGCCTCGAATGGAACGAACAAATCAGTGGCGACTACGGCGGTCAGTGTATGCGCGACTACTTCACTGCCATCGACGAAATGGCCAAAGAACCGTTTGTCGATGAAGATCGCCTGGGATGTGTAGGTGCAAGCTTCGGTGGATATTCTGTCTACTGGCTGGCCGGACACCACAACAAACGTTTCAAAGCCTTCATCGCTCACGATGGGATCTTCAATACCGAAATGCAGTATCTGGAGACGGAAGAGATGTGGTTTGCCAACTGGGACATGGGTGGCCCGTACTGGGACAAAAGCAACCAAACAGCGCAACGTACCTTTGCCAACTCTCCTCACCTTTTTGTAGACAAATGGGACACACCGATCCTCTGTATACACGGAGAGAAAGACTACCGCATTCTGGCCAACCAGACTATGGCTGCCTTCAATGCGGCCGTACTACGCGGAGTTCCCGCCGAATTGCTGATCTTCCCGGATGAAAACCACTGGGTACTCAAACCGCAAAACGGTATACTCTGGCAACGTACCTACTTCAACTGGCTGGACAAGTGGCTGAAATAAAACCATTACGGAAAAAACAAAACACCTGTCTTCTCCCGGTAAAGCACCTGTGAAGAAGAGATAAAACACTTGTTCTTTATTTGTGGAGACCCGGGTCTCCACAAATGGGAGACCCGGATGTCCAATGGGTGGAGACCCGG
>DALZBD010000562.1:0-2661 GCA_031977515.1 Bacteroides sp.
AGGTAATTAGAAAAAAACAATTATCTTGGCACACGCAATCTAAACGAGGAATGAGTTATGAAGAAAGAGAAAATACATTTAGAGTACCTTTTGAATGCGACCTCTAAGAACATTATATGGGCAGCCATCAGTACTCCTTCGGGCCTGGAAGACTGGTTTGCCGATAGGGTCGAGACCCGTGATAAAAACGTAACATTTCATTGGGGGAAAACAGAAAGCCGGCAGGCTGAGATCATAGCGATGCGCGCCTATTCCTACATTCGTTTTCGTTGGGCAGATGAAGCTGGCGAACGGTACTACTTCGAACTGAAGATGACCAACAACGAACTCACCAATGACTATGTCCTGGAGATCACCGACTATGCCGAGCCCGATGAGGTGGAGGACCAGAAGGAACTGTGGGATTCCCAGGTAGATACGCTGCGCCGTGCCTGCGGATTCTGACCGACAACGTACCAGAGCAGGGAAATAAACATGGAGAAACACTTTTTTTGTGTGAATATCTGCCGACCACTTTGCAGACTTTGTCGACCTTTGAATTACTCTTTTTGCAGGTTTCTTTTTTTGGGGAGACGCAAGGTATTGCGTCTCTACAGAGAGGGAGTGTCGTGCCGGAAAGAAAGCATATACTTTGTAGAGACGCAATACCTTGCGTCTCATCGGATCTATGGTAAAACATACAGGTACAATGTCCACCGACTGCCCCTCCACAGCGCATCATTCTCCCCATAAAATGAAAACAGTCTCTAAACTTTCGAAAAAACAAGTGGCTTCGGGGCAACTTTCAATTAAAAATTTCCTACACTGCTTTTTTTATGCTAATTTTGCGTCTTAATTGCATGTGAATAGTAAGATGCTGCGCATTAAAAAATTAGATATATTTGTTCTAAAGAGTTTCCTGCTGCTCTTCGTTGCCACTTTTTTCATTTGCCTTTTCATTTTCATGATGCAGTTCCTCTGGAAGTATGTGGATGAACTGGTCGGGAAAGGTCTGGAAATGAGTGTGCTCGGAGAGTTCTTTTTCTATTCCGCGGTCAGCCTCGTACCTACTGCCATGCCACTGGCTGTGCTGCTGGCTTCCCTGATCACTTTTGGTAATTTCGGCGAACGGTATGAGTTGCTTGCCATGAAGGCAGCCGGTATATCGTTGCTCCATGTGATGCGTCCGCTGATCATTTTTGTAGCTTTCCTTTGTTGTGTCTCCTTTTTCTTTCAGAATGTGATCGGTCCACAGACACAGACCAAGCTATGGACGTTGCTGATCTCCATGAGACAGAAGTCTCCCGAACTGGATATCCCCGAAGGGGCATTCTACGATGAGATCGATGGCTACAACCTGTATGTCAAGAAGAAAAACCGGAAGACCGGGATGCTGTACGATGTGACGATCTACAACGTGTCCCAGGGCTTTGACAATGCCGATATCATCGTGGCAGATTCGGGCAGGCTGGAGATGACGGCAGACAAGCAGCACCTCTACCTGCGGCTCTACGACGGAGAGATGTTTTCCAACCTCAAGTCGCAACAGGGAGGCATGAATACGCAGAATGCCCCCTATCGCCGGGAGACTTTCCGGGAAAAACATTCGATCATCGAGTTCGACGCAGAATTCAATATGGTGGATGCGAGTATTATGAGCAATCAGTCCAACAGCAAGAACATGAAGATGCTGCAGGCGGATATCGATTCGATGAGCCATATCACCGATAGCATTGGTCGTAAATATTACACGGATGCCGCCTCCGGCAGCTACCGTCCCATCACCAATCTGAGCAAAGAAGATACGGTACGTATCCAGGAGGCACATCTGGGAGAGTATGATGTGGACAGCCTGTTCCGGGTATCTACCCTGGCACAACGGCAAAAGGTGATGACTACGGCCACCAGCCGGGCAGAGAGCCTGAAAAACGACTGGAGTTTCAAGAGCTTCACCATCAAGCAGAACGATCAGAGTATCCGCCGGCACAAGACCGAGTGGCACAACAAGATCACCTTGTCACTGGCCTGTATCATTTTCTTTTTCATCGGGGCACCGCTGGGAGCCATCATCCGTAAAGGTGGATTGGGATTGCCTGTAGTCATCTCCGTACTGATATTCATTATCTATTATATCATCAACAATACAGGTTACAAAATGGCCCGGGATGGTAAGTGGATCGTGTGGATCGGGATGTGGACCAGCACGGCGATACTGGCGCCGTTGGGTGGATTCCTGACCTATAAGTCCAACAACGACTCTGTGGTGTTCAATGCGGATGTATACATGGCCTGGATCAAAAAAGTGATAGGCATACGCAGTGTACGTCACTTCTTCCGCAAAGAGGTGATCATTCATGAACCGGACTACAAGAGCGTTCCCCGGAAACTGGATGTCATTACAGACGAATGCAGGGCGTATCTCAGGAAGAACAGCTTGCTCAGGGCTCCCAACTACTTCAAACTCTGGATGACAGATACAGAAGATGACCACATGGCCACTATCAACGATCATCTGGAGAGTCTGGTAGAGGAACTGTCCAATACCACTTCGTATACCTTGCTGGATACTCTCAAAAACTATCCGATTGTTGCGGCGACTGCACACAAACGGCCGTTCCGGCAATACTGGCTCAATATCGCTTTTGGAGTATTCTTTCCGTTGGGATTGTTTTACTAATTTCG
>DALZBD010000563.1:0-2656 GCA_031977515.1 Bacteroides sp.
TGCACCCGGTGGTTTTCTTTGGGCTCTACTCTGTCGCGCAGGCTGTATTCGTCTGCTTTGCCGGATTTCATCTCTATGAAAGCACTCATGTCCCGCTGCATGTAGTCGAGCCGTCCCTGTAGTCCCAGGGCTTCACAGATATAAGAAGGTTCGAGCACGGCATCTTCCCGGTCCAGTGCATATCCCACCCGTGGGAAGAGGTGCTTTACGGTATCGCGGATGTGCCCGAAATGCTCCCGGCAACTCTGTGCAAATTCTCTCTCTTTGTCACGGTCGTACAACTCCCTACAGGCAGCCAGTTCGAGCGGATACCGACGGAATGCTTTTTTCATGCAGGTAAGATAGTCGGGATCTTTCTCCGCATAGATCCATTCGTCGAGAAAAAGGTTGGCAATGTTTCCCACAAGCAAGGGGATGGTATTTCGGGAGGGTTGCAGACGTGCCAGCAGGTAATTGGCCGGATGGTGGCCAAACTCCCGGTAACACTCGGCCAGTGCACTGATATCCATCAGGTAGTCGGGTTCGAGAACGATGAAACCGGGTACCAGGCTTCCGTTGGCTCGTGTGGTCACATCCAGCAGGTTGAGCTGGGCGTGCGGCCAAAGCAGGCGACAGGTCTCTGTGAATTCATCATTGACACCGGATACGTTGTACCTTACCTTCAACAGTTCGTTGGAAATGCTTTCGACCGGCAGTACATAGAGGTATTTCTCGTCTGCATACTGAAAACAGACGCGCATCCGTCGGATCTTCTCCGGATAAATGGCTTCGGCAGAGACTTCCGCATCCGCAGCCGGCAGGAAAGGCTCCAGCGACAGGGGCACAGCCACACCACTCAGGGTACGGAGAAAGGATGCCACCACACCTACATCCCTCAGCAACTTTTTGCGGGAGGGCTCTTCACGCAGGTTGAGTATGGCATTGGAAGTAAGGCGGAAGGTATGCAGCCGGTTCTGCTCTTTGTAAGAGAGCCCCACCTTGGAAGCCACAAAACTGATACGAGCTGCCAGGTCGGTCATCTGCAGGGTTTCGTCTTCCATCTGCTCCCGGCACAGACGCTCTGTGAGTTCGCGCAATTGCCTGTAACAGTTCATGTATTCAGATGCTTCTGCCTGACACATATCCGACAATGCGGCATACTGTTCGTTGATCCGGGATTCCATCCTGCAAAAATAGGAAAAAGAGAGCAGTACAGGAAGGAAGAGGCAGAATTCAAACAGAATTTAACTCTACTTCTTCTCCTTTTCTATTTTTTGCGGTCTACGATTCCCATACACTGCTTTACGTTGAGGGTCATATACCATCAAACCATGTTTCAAAGCAATAGGAAGTATTTTATCCTGAGTTTGTTCATAATCTGACCACCGCAGATTTTAAAAAAACCAATTACCATATTCTCCTCTACCTGTTGAAAACAGAAACGGGCATTCATCCACATCTTCTCCAAAATAACCATGTTGTCTTTCTCCAAATTCAGCCTCGAGGTCTGCAAATAAAGATTCCTCATCAAAAGGATCCATAGCCATATGATCCTCCCCTTCAAGAATGCGCTCGTAGCATTCGGCAAGCATTGCTGTCTTAGTTCGGGGAGATCGTTTCCAGATTACAAGATCAAAACTCATAATTATATCTTTTTAAATATACATCATTAGAATCGAGCCGTTGATTCCAACCGAATAGGACCAAAGATAAAATAATTGAATGAATTTATAAAAAAGCTATCTAAAGAATAACCAAAACAAAACGCAAATCCAAGATCCCACAGTCCACCGGACGGTCAATGTCATTCAGTTAAGGATTTATTGCTATTTTTGGATTCTATCAGTCTACACATGATCCCACCAGCCAGCGCCTCGGAGAGGCAGCACATCATAACCCAGAGCAAATGAACCAACGGTCGACGAAGTCAAATGGCACCCTGGGTTTTTACGTGGATGTGTATCGTTTCACCCCAGGAAGGGGCAGTACTGTACACATAAACAGAGTATTGCCCCGGTGGGGCGCAACCATCATACATTCATGTAAACCCAGGGTGTCGTTCAGGTTGTTTCCGCTATCGCTCCAACATCCCTCCCTCTGCTCTGGGCTATTAGCTGCGCTGACCGGTGGTTGATGTATCCCTTTGACTGCGTCGACCGCTGGTTCAGGGATATAAATGCAATTTTGACACACTCACCAACTGACAACTGATCTCCATCCATATAGATACGTCTATTCAGCAGACCGGTACATAGATCTCCGTGATCAACTCTTCGGGAGGTGTATCACGCGGATCATTGATGTATCTTTCGTAAGAGGGAGCGTCTCTCAGCACCACATTCAGTTCGGGTAGTTTACGGCCATAGATAGTATCGTATACGGCCTGCAAATGCATATAAGAGCCTTTGTATACAAAAACTGCATACTTACCTGCCGGCATCTGCCGGGCACCGATCTCCCCTTTTCCCTCTACTGCCCGAGGCATCACCATACAGACCTCGGTGCGCAACTTCTCTTCGGAGGTGACTTTGGGATCGTCGTAATAGATACACAGCGGAACGGGGCTACCCATGGGCAACTGATTCTCGCCCACAAACCGACACAGGGCAATCCAGGCACCGGCATAATCCAGTTTTTTATAATCTCCTGTCAGAGGCAGGTAAATGACTTCCTGAGC
>DALZBD010000564.1:0-2649 GCA_031977515.1 Bacteroides sp.
ATGAAATGAAGAATCTGACAAACAACTGATCATGAAAAAGACAGGAATATATATCGTGCTGGCATTGCTTCTGACAGCGTGCAACAAAAACAAATACGCGTACGATGCTTCCGGCACTTTCGAGGCAACGGAGATCATCGTCTCCTCGGAGGCCAGTGGAAAGATCGAGTGGCTCACTGTAACCGAAGGACAGAAACTGACTGCCCATCAGGAGGTGGGATTGGTAGATACCATTCAACTGCATCTCAGAGGGTTGCAATTGATAGCCAGCGGGCAGTCTGTAGACAGTCGCAAGCTCGATGTCTCTCAGCAGGTGGCTTCCACAGAATCACAGATCGCCACACAAAAGCGAGAGCGTGAGCGTACCCAAAGGCTGATTGCCGCCAATGCCGCCAATACCAAGCAACTGGACGATATCAACGCGCAGATCGCTCTGCTGGAAAGGCAATTGGCCGCACAGCGCGAATCGCTGCAGAGCAGCAACCAGAGCATATCCCAGGAAGCATCGGGTGTGGAGATGCAGATCAGGCAGATCAGAGACCAGATCGATAAATCGCGCATTACCAGTCCCATCGACGGTACGGTGTTGGTGAAATATGCCGAGCCCGGTGAGATCACCTCCACAGGTATGCCGCTGTTCAAAGTGGCCGATACCGATCACATGATCCTGCGGGCGTATATCACCTCCGGTCAGCTTTCTCAACTACAGATCGGGCAGCAGGTGAGGGTCTATACCGACTTTGGAGACAAAGGTTCGAAGGAATATACCGGAGAGGTCACCTGGATAGCCGATCAGGCGGAGTTTACCCCGAAGACCATCCAGACCAGAGACGAACGGGCCAACCTCGTATATGCGGTGAAGATCGCTGTGCCCAACGACGGATATATCAAGATAGGTATGTACGGAGATGTAATGTTTCAGTAGCATGGCTACCATACAAGCGGAAGCGATAGAAAAGAAGTACGGGGCTCTTGCAGCGCTGAAAGGTGTGGACCTGGAGGTGGATGCGGGCGAACTCTTCGGCATCATAGGCCCCGATGGTGCAGGAAAGACGACATTGTTCCGCATTCTTACCACCCTGATCCTGGCCGACAAAGGCACAGCAACCGTGGCCGGACTCGATGTGGTGAAAGACTACCGGGCCATCCGTACGAAGGTGGGGTATATGCCCGGCAGATTTTCTCTCTATCAGGATCTGACTGTGGAGGAGAATCTGAACTTTTTTGCCACACTTTTTCATACAACGGTGCGTGAGAATTACGGGTTGATCAAAGACATCTATGTACAGATCGAACCCTTTAAGAAACGCAGAGCCGGGGCACTCTCCGGAGGGATGAAGCAGAAACTGGCACTTTGTTGTGCCCTGATCCACAAGCCGGAGGTGCTGTTTCTGGACGAACCTACCACCGGAGTAGACCCGGTCTCCCGGAAAGAATTCTGGGAGATGCTGGCCCGGCTCAAAGAGCAGGGGATAGCCATTCTGGTATCCACTCCGTATATGGACGAAGCCAGCCTGTGCGACAGGATCGCTTTGATGAACGAGGGTAGGTTCCTGCAGATCGACACGCCGGAAGGCATGGTTGCCAGTTACAAAGAGATCCTCTGGGCAGTCAGTGATGATCGGATGCCTCAGTTGCTCAGACAGCTACGCCAGCTGCCACAGGTGAAGACTGCATTCGCTTTCGGGGATGTACATCACATCACGGTGCAGGAAGGATTCACACCGGAACAGTTGAAAGAGGCTCTCGACAAAGCAGGATTTACAGATACTGCCGTGTCGCCGATACAACCCGGTATAGAAGATGCTTTTATGCTGCTTACAGGTAAATGATATGGATGAAATCGTCATACAAACGGAGGGACTCACCAAGCGGTTCGGTAGCTTTACAGCGGTCGATCAGATCTCTTTCGACGTGAAGAAAGGGGAGATCTTCGGATTCCTGGGAGCCAACGGAGCAGGTAAGACCACTGCCATGCGCATGCTGTGCGGGCTGAGCAAGCCTACCCGGGGCAAAGGAACAGTGGCTGGATTTGACATTGCCCGCCAGCAGGAGCAGATCAAGAAGAATATCGGCTACATGAGCCAGAAATTCTCCCTGTACGAAGACCTGAAGGTCTGGGAAAATATACGGCTTTTCGGAGGGATCTATGGCCTGAGCGATGGGCAGATAGCCGAGGGGACAGACAAGCTGCTGAAAAGCCTGAACTTCGAATCCGAACGACAGACCCTGGTGCGCTCGCTTCCGCTGGGATGGAAGCAGAAACTGGCTTTCTCGGTGGCTATCTTCCACGAACCTAAGATCGTGTTCCTGGACGAACCCACCGGAGGGGTAGACCCTGCTACGCGCCGTCAGTTCTGGGAACTTATCTACGATGCGGTAGAGCGGGGAATCACCGTATTTGTCACTACCCATTATATGGATGAGGCCGAGTATTGCAACCGCGTATCGATCATGGTAGATGGCAGGATAGATGCGCTCGACTCTCCCCGTAACCTCAAGTCGCAGTTTCAGGCCCAAAGTATGGATGAGGTATTTACCCGGCTTGCCCGACAGGCACAACGGGGCGAAGAATAAAAGGATTTACGATCGGACAATTTACGAATCGAAGATCGACGAAGTCAACACAACGGTCGACGAAGTCAATTA
>DALZBD010000565.1:0-2605 GCA_031977515.1 Bacteroides sp.
TATAGAAATATTTCATGTTTTACTTAATTTTTTATAATTCAGAAGCCTGTGCTACTGCTAAAAATGTTTTTCTTTTTGTAGGGTAATCTTCTCCCTGTCAGGCAAAGATACAATATCCGGGCCAAAGAAAGGGGCTACCGATGCATTTTATCAGATCTTTTTGCCAGAAATTACCTCTTTTAAGTCCTCTTTACACAAATACCGACCTGCCAGATCACGTATTTCAGAAGGTGTGATTTCGCGTATCGCGCGTGTTGCCCGGACAAAGTAATCTGCCTCCAGACCCGTGGTATAAATAAACATCCAGGCCTCGGCCAGAGAGAAAGCAGACTCATAGTTGCGGCACATCTCTCCGAGCATATAATTGCGCACCATCCCCAGCTCTTGCGGCGATACCAGTTCCTGTTGCAAACGATCTATCTCCGTGTATACCTCTTTGATCAACGGTTCCACATATTCGGGCGCAGTCTCTGTGTTTATGACCATCATACCCGATTCCGGATAAAACCCCATCCCTGACGAGATCCCGTAGGTATATCCTTTGTCTTCCCGGATGTTGGACATCAGACGGCTACCGAAATAACCTCCGAAAAGTGTCATCAGTACCCTCAGTTTCAGATAACCGGGATCCTGACGACGTACGCTCAGCATCCCCAGTTTCACGGAATTCTGCACCGCATCCGGCCTTTCTATGAAAAAACGCTTCCCGGGATCGACAGATACCGGGTAGAGGATCTTCTCCGACATCCTTTCCGTGTTTCCAAAAGACTCCTTCCCGAAACAATCTTCCACACGGTCCACCAGTTTATCCGTGACACAGCCCGATAGAAAGATACTGCAATTGCCCGAATGGTAATAATGATCGTAAAATGCCTGTATGAGAGGGGTATCTATCCGCAGATAGTCTTCCTCGGTGACCGGACGGCCACCAGGATGGTCGGGACCAAACAACGCGGCAAGCAATTGACGCTGCGACCAGAAGTCGACCTTGGAACTATTCACGCGGTATTGCTGAATGTTGGTACGCAGGATCACCTCAAGCTCTTTCTCCGGAAAAAGCGGCTCTTTCACCACCGACTCAAGGATCTCCAGGGTCTGCGGGAAATATTTATTCAACGAATAGAGGGTAATGTAGGCATATTCCGTAGAACTGGACAGTTCGAGCCACGCGCCGTAATAATCCAGTTTTTCCGCGATCTCCGCGGCCGTAAACCGCCGTGTGCCCTCCCGTAGCATCCGGTTGGCAAAAAGCGCCTGCAGTTTCTGTGTTTGCTGCCACCGTCCGCCCGCAAACAGGATATCCATGCGCACGACCTCCTGCTTTCCCGCCTGGACAATCTGCAAAGGTATACCGTTGGGAAAAACAGAGCAAACCGGAGGCTTCATCTGAAAATCCTGTGGTTCTTTTATAAGGGGAGCTTGTGTTCTATCCATTGCTACGGTTTTTCAGAAACAACTCCGCCCGCTCCAGATCCTCCGGCGTATCAATACCTATGGTCTCTATATCCGTAACTCCCACACGGATCACATATCCGTTTTCCAGCCAGCGAAGCTGCTCCAGAGATTCGGCCAGTTCCAGGGAAGATTGCGGCAGGGAGGTTATCTCTTTCAATACCTCTGCCCGATAGGCATACAGTCCGATGTGCTTGTAATAAGTATGCCGGCTGGCCCATTTTCCGGACTCTTCGCCTCTGAGGTAAGGGACCACCGAGCGGCTGAAATAGAGCGCCTGCATATCTTTTGAGAAGACTACTTTCGGAGAGTTGGGATTACTGACCGCCTCCCATCCCTCATCCGGACCAAAAGCTTTCACCAGGGTAGCTATCTCTGTAGCAGGGTCCCGGTAACATTGTTTCAGAGCTTCTATCTGAGAAGGATGTACGAAGGGTTCATCTCCCTGTATATTTATCACCACATCAAAGTCGCCTTCGATACGCGTATACGCTTCGTAGCAACGATCGGTACCACTCTTGTGATCTGCGGAGGTCATAATGACCTTTCCTCCAAAGGCCTTTACAGCTTCCTCTATGCGTACATCGTCTGTGGCTACGCAGACCTCATCCAATAGACCAGACACCTGTTCGTATACCCGTTGGATCATCGGTTTACCGCCCAAAGAGGCAAGTGGCTTCCCCGGGAAACGGGTAGAAGCATATCGTGCCGGAATAATACCTAAAAATTTCATCGTTGTTTGTTTCATTTCTTTTTTAAAGACGAGAGTCAGACGAAGAATGTTACAGAAAAACTATTTTTTGACAGAAGAACAAAAGAACAAATTGTGAATGGTCCAACGTTCCTATATAGTTATCATAAAAAACTCATGCCCATAGCAAATAATAACTGAAAATAGCAAACTGCCTCTATTCTGATTCTGTATCTGTTTTCAATCGTACATCCTAAATCGTCAAATCGTAAATCTCCCTCATTCCTCTCTTTATATATTCTCTTTCCAGATCCTCCGGTTTCAGGATCTCTTCATCGTATATCAACAGATCTACATCCAGACAGATGCGTTCGCGGGCTTTGTCTTCCGGCTTGCGTCCCGCACGCTCTTCTATAGCTTTCAGGCGACTGATAATGTCTGCTGCCTGAGAAGAAGTGCGGA
>DALZBD010000566.1:0-2590 GCA_031977515.1 Bacteroides sp.
TTCTTTTGTTCTTCTGTCTAAAAAAGGCATTCACTATATTTGTAAATAAAATACTATAGCAATGATCGAATATATAAAAGGAGAGATAGCCGAGATATCTCCGGCTACGGTAGTGATAGATTGCAACGGACTGGGATATGGGGTGAATATCTCCCTGAATACCTATTCCCTGATCCAGGGCAAAAAGCAATGTAAACTGTATATCTATGAGGCGATCCGGGAAGATGCCTATCTGTTGTACGGGTTTGCCGACAAGGAGGAGAGAGAACTCTTTCTGTTGCTGATCTCCGTATCGGGTATCGGTGGGAATACCGCCCGCATGATCCTTTCCGCGCTCAGTCCGTCCGAACTCACTCAGGTGATCAGTTCGGAGAATGCCAATATGCTGAAAACAGTGAAGGGGATCGGCCTGAAAACGGCACAGCGGGTGATCGTGGATCTAAAAGATAAGATACACAAAGTGTCCGCGGTGGGAGGCGAGTTGCTGGCCGATGGTAAGATCTCTGTATTGCAGAATGAGGTGCAGGAAGAGGCTGTCTCTGCGCTGACGATGCTCGGATTTTCGGCTGCACCTTCACAGAAAGTCGTATACGCTATCCTGAAAGAGGAGCCTGATGCACCGGTGGAGAAGGTGATCAGGTTGGCACTGAAGCGGTTGTAATGTTTTTTTTCTGAAGGCGCGTCCCCGGATGGGGTAACTCAGGAATCGGGCAGGAATTTCTGGTACATCATCAGATCCAGCTTTTTCCCGAACTTCTCCGCTACCTGACGGATGCAGGCACAACGTTCGTAGCCGGATTTTTCGAACAGGCGGATGCTGCGTGCATTATCTCCGGAGATGAGGGCTACAATGTTGGAAAAGCCCATGCTGCAGATAAGCGGCTCAAGCAATAGCAACACATGATATCCGATGCCTTTTCCGGTGATGTCCGGTTTGAGATAGATCGTAAGTTCCACAGAGATGTGAAAGGCGTCTTTGGGCTTGAAAGGGGTGTAATAACAGAATCCCAACGTTTCATCGTCTTGGGTTTGGATCATGTAGGAGTGATATTTCGGGTGGTTCAGAGGCAGGAAGCTTTTCAGCTCCTCCATGGAGATGGGATGTGTATAATAGACTGCCGTGCTATGCAAGACATAGTGGTTGTAGATCTCTCTGACCTGCACAAGGTCTTGTTCTACCATTCGTCGCAATAAAAAATTCATAGATGAGGTCGTGTTAAGTTATTGCTACAAAAATAATAAATTATACCTTTCGAACTGGTCATCTTCCGGGAAAAGATGAAAACGTAACAGGATTTAACTTTGCGGGGATATCCTGATATCATATGAAATAGAATAGAAGCTGTCATGTCTGAAACTCAATTATCTGGTCGTAGGCGGAAACCATCTACCCCCCAGAAGCATACACATAAGAATAGTTCCTCCGGAAAACGTGTCGGAAAGTCCAGGCCTTCCAAAGCCAATAACCAACTCAATCGTCGCGTGAAATAGCAAGAGGACCTTTTGTCGGTATGTTACCGGCAGCAGATCAATCTGCCGTATCCTCCTGTGATCTTCTCCGGATGCGTTCGTGGATGAAATCTATCTTCAGTGTGGCCTCTTCTCTTTCTTTCCTGAGCTGTTCCATAGAGTCGAGCAACAGGTGCAACTCATAGACAGCAGCCAGTGCGTCTCTGTCGGCAGGTAGCATGGTGGTACGGAAGCTGCGGTCTCCGGTATATTCCACCCGGATGTTATTGTCCTTATGGAGATAGATGAATTCCATTACACCCCCGTCTTCTCCCAGTTTGAAGTCGGCCTTCTCGATCTTTTCGTCCATATCGGTCGTCTGGTAGCTGTTGCGTGAGGGTGGAGTCTGTGCAAATGTATCGTCCGGAGCAGTGACTTTGATGGAGTGGTGGTTGATATTTCCTCTGCCACAGTATACAGAGGTCATGCTCATTGCCCCCCGTTCGTTTACCTGGAATCTCAGGTAGCAGCGGTGGAGGTTTTTCTCCAGTACCTGTGTGGGCCAGAGGTAGTTTCCTATATTCTGGTATTCTTCGTCCTTCTCGAAGGTGTATTTTCCACGGATCTCTTCCAGCAGTTGTTGTTTCTCGCCAAGTTGCCGGTCGATCTCAGCGATCTTTCGGGTCAATACTGTGGTCTCTACCTGCATTTCCAGTTCATTGCCCACTTTACGGGTCTCAAACGCTCTTGGATAGAGTATTTTGATGCTGTCCAGCTGACGTTTCGCTTCGTCGAAGTCTTCCCGCTCGTATGCTTCCCGGGCAAGTCTGAGCTTTTCGCCCGCTTGTTTCTCTGCCTTGTTGCCACAGGCGGTAAACAAAATCATACATCCGGTCAATAAAAGTACTCTTTTCATTTGTTCTTGTTTTGAAGTGTTTGTTGTGTCAACACTGTTTCCCGGTAGCAAAAATACAAATAATATGAAAGCCTGTTTAAATTTTCTACAAAAGATTTATTATAGATGTTCTCTGCTCTTTATTCAGTCTTCTTTTTGTCCGTTGACTCTCTTTTTATATTTCAGACGCAAATATGGAGACGCAAATATGCGTCTCTACATAGACATCTTATCGGGAAGAAAACG
>DALZBD010000567.1:0-2580 GCA_031977515.1 Bacteroides sp.
TATGTATTGAAAAATACGGAACTACCCACTGATGCCCGTGATCAGTTGCAGGTAGTGGAGCGCAATACCAGTCGTATGCTGCGTCTGGTGAATCAGATCCTTGATTTCCGTAAGATACAGAACAAGAAGATGAAGATGAAAGTGCAGCAACTCAACGTGGTTCCTTTTGTGCGCCGGATCATGGACAACTTTGCTTCTCTGGCAGAGGTTCATCACATTGACTTCATGTTTGAAACGGAGAAGGAGGAACTTTATCTCTGGGTAGATATGGATAAACTGGAAAAGATCGTCTTCAATCTCCTCTCCAATGCGTTTAAATATACACCCAATGGAAAGATGATCAAAGTCTTTATCCATGAAGATGAAGAGACAGTCTCTATCGGCGTGCAGGATCAGGGAATTGGTATCGCGGAGAGTCGACGGAACTCCATCTTTATGCGTTTTGAGAATCTGGTGGATAAGAATCTTTTCAATCAGTCGAGTACCGGTATCGGACTTTCTCTGGTGAAGGAATTGGTAGAGATGCACAAAGCTGTGATCACGGTAGATAGCCGACTCGGAGAAGGAAGCTGTTTCAAGGTTGATTTTCAGCAAGGCAAAGAGCATTACGACAATACCGTGGAATTTATAGTCAGCGATGCACTCGACAGCAGCCATTTCGAGAATGTAAGCGATATCAGCAACGACTGGATGCAGGAAGAGAAGCCTGTGGAGAGCCAGGACATGCCAGAAGAGACTTCGCGTAAGGTCATGCTTCTGGTGGAAGACAATACCGAACTTCGTTTCTTCCTGCGTAGTATATTTGCGGATGTCTATCAGATCGTCGAAGCAGTAGACGGAATGGAAGGGTGGAGCAAAGCCCTAAAGTTCCTGCCCGATATCATCATCAGTGATGTCATGATGCCCGAAAAAGACGGTATAGAGATGATGAAGGAATTGCGTGCTAATATGACCACCAGTCACATACCCATTGTGCTGCTCACCGCAAAATCGTCTATAGAGAGTAAACTGCAAGGACTGCAATACGGTGCGGACGACTACATCACCAAACCTTTCAGTGCTACCTATCTCAAAGCCCGTGTGGAGAACCTGTTGCGCCAAAGGGAAAAACTACAATCTGTGTACCGGGATGCTCTGATGAACCAGGAACTCTCTTTGGCAGAGGCAGAAGCGGACATGCAAGAGACGCAAGGATCGGAATTGTCACCTAACGACCGTCGGTTTATGGAGCGGCTGATAGAACTCATGGAGACCAATATGGACAACGGAGATCTGGTGGTGGACGATCTGGTAAGGGAGGTTGCTGTCAGCCGTTCGGTATTCTTCAAGAAACTGAAAACGCTTACCGGTCTGGCACCTATCGAATTTATCAAAGAAATGCGTATCAAACGTGCCGTTCAACTGATCGAGACCGGAGAATTCAATATGACACAGATCTCTTACATGGTAGGGATCAATGATCCGCGCTATTTCAGTAAATGTTTCAAGCAGAAGATGGGGATGACCCCGACGGAATACCGGGATCAGTATTTTAGTAAGAAGTAATAGAGAGTAGCCATTGGATTTCCGATGGCTATTTTATTTAATGAATGAAAACACGAAGTGGGATCAATCGTTTTTCTTTTTCTTTTTTACTTTCCAGTCATTATTCAACTTGATACTAAAAATGATACAGCTCATAATAGTAGTGAGTGTATTAGCAGTCAGAATAAAATAATCTTCAGCAACTATTCCGTATATTGCCCAGGAAAGGGAACCCAGTCCCATAAGTATAAACGAACCTATGGCTATATCTCCGGTAGAGCGGGTGCGGATAGTCTTGATGGTTTGTGGCATATAGCCTAATGTGATCAGTACAGCAGCTAATGTGCCCATAAAGGAGGTAAAATTCATAGTGTCTGTATTTTCGGATTAATAATCAAGTAATGGATAAGATCTGATCTTCTCAGCGAGATCAGTTTTTACAACTATAGTGAAAGTCGAATGCAGAGTGAAGTTTACTTCAGCTACGCCAAGACGCCTCCTATATTTTACAAATATAACTAAAAAATAGATCTGAGAGTCTTGTGATTAAAATAATATTTGTGTATATTTGTGATTCTGTTAACCTCTTTGTTTGTTAGATTCATGTCTGTTCTACCCCTGTAGACCTTTTAATTTTTATATTGTTTTCACCAGACTTTTTTCATATAGGTTTACTATAGAAAGTTATCAGCTCTATCGGTCATATCTGAGTTTTGTCTAATCTTTCCTGTATGGCAAAAGATTCTTATCACAAGCTATAAGGAATAAGTTAAGGTTATATACAGAAAAGTGAAAAAAAGCAGGAGAACGTTTTTCGAAGATAGATAGGAAAAGAGTGGGCCTGCTCTTTTTATAAACATAATTATTAATTAAAAAACAAAAGTCATGAAAAAGATCAGATTTATGCTATTTGCAAGTGTAGTACTGACGACTAATCTATGTATGGCAACAATGCAGACAGAAACACAAGAGGTAGAATCTCCTCAGGTAGTGAAACTCAGCTATACGATAACTGATGCTGATGGGGTAGAGGTAGAAGGATTGACCATTGATCTG
>DALZBD010000568.1:0-2571 GCA_031977515.1 Bacteroides sp.
TGCGTCTCTACAAGGGTATCACCCTCAAAAGAAAACACAAACGGTGTAAAGACGCAAGGCTTGCGTCTCCATATTTGCGCCTCTATATTTGCACCTCAGAAATAAAGAAACAACTATAATAGAATCAGGCCTTTTAAAAAATCTACCCGAAAAACTAATAATCTCTTTAATATACTATGATATGGAGTTCACACAAGTAAACCCCGAAGTGATTGTAGGCTTGGGTAACCGCACGGTCTTCACAGACAAAAGTAACACTCAGGTAGAGAATCTTCATATTCAACTCGAAGACTGGCTGGGCGACGACTTGATGGAGATCCACCCTTGCTTCGTGGTTACAAAACCACTCGCAGATGCTTTGAGATACTCAGATTTCACAGGATTTGAAATCGCCAACCTGCAACTGACAAAGGATCGTTATTTTTCAGAGAATTATTCTTTGAAGAAACCTCTTCCACCTTTTCACTGGCTGAAAATCAATGGAGAAGCTTATACGGATGATTTCGGAATAGATCCGGAGACAAAAAAACTAACTCTTTCCGAAAAGTTATGCGGTTGGCTGAAACAGAACTTTACTCTTCTGCATCTGACAGAAGGGCGGGATTTTTCAGATATTTTCATAGAAGAATTCCTGAGGAAAGAGGCAGAAAACAACGACGGGGAGGATGAAGATAACGCGGCTGACGACTTCTCCGGAGAAGGTGTATATTCCGATTACGATACTACTGAAACATCCGGTAAAAAGATCGGTGCCCCTGGCGATCCTCTCAACGATTCTATGGCTACCCGTGCCGCAAACATCCAACCGGATCTTGAACATATACATTTGTATGACGAAGCACTGAACAGAAAATGGAAAAAATTTGCCGTGGAAGCACTGTTTGCCATACTGGCTGTGGCAGCTATATGTGTGTTGTTTGCTATGGGCTACGGTTGGCGCGGCAGCCTCTTCCCCATAGTTATCCTTTTTGCCAAAATGCCTGCTATGGCACGCGAGCTCAAATACTCATTTTCGCGGCAGGGCATCTCTCCCGAAGCACCTTACACCCAAGGGCTGCTGATACCTGCCGTGGTGGTTTCTATCAACCCAATACGAATCGTAGCTATGGCCGACATACGATCCGACAACAGATTGCCACTCGTGTGGGGATTCTGTTGCATGAACGTCAAAAACCTGCCTCACCAGTCGGTACGTGTTGGAGAACATGTGCCTTGCGGAGCACTTTTTATAGGTTCTGAGAACGACGAAGTATATTCGGGGATGATGGTTCATCCACTCTGTTGGGCAACATCGGATCAGCAGCAAATCCGCGATGCTATACAGGCAATTGATCCAAAAGAGTGGGATATACTGGAAAAAACAGCCCTGAAGATCGTTGCACATCCCTCTTCTGATCCCAAAGAAATGGAAGAAAAAGTGATCTATTTCAATTCCGATCTGCAGGAATGTGACCCCGATGATCTTCCCGGCTATCCAAACGAGCTCTTACAGAATATCTACTGGTCGTTTCAGGGAGGAAAATACGATACCTATTCCTCTTTTGCGAAAGAGGTAGCCAAGTACAACGAAAAGCTGGACAATCAACACTGGGGATTGGAAGATGCGGTATTCCTGCATTCTCGCTTGTATTTGGAATATAGTTATTGGAACAAGAACAAGGAAGATGAAACGGAAGAAGAATTTATACTTGAAGCTGACAACGAAAAGTCTTTCAGCGCAGGCGAACTGCTCTTTAAGATACACAATCGGGTGGTAGATAATCTGGAAGAAGAGGATTATCATTTCTTCGAAGGACTTTCTCTGTCCCAGGGCAGCAAAGAGGAAGATCCGGATGCACCTGTTTACATGATCCGTCAGGGAGTATGGACAAGCAGGTGAAGGCTGCTGTTGAAAAAGAATGGGAAGATGTAAAGTTGGATAAAATCCGGCTGGCAGAGGAGCATGAAGAGCGAAAAGAACAGTTTCGCAGGAATTATGCGCATTTGTTGAAGAATCATTCTGTAAGATCGAAGCTGCATAAAAACTGTATTTACCTTAAAAGTGTTAAAACAGACTTCAGCAATTAAAAAAAGAATGCAGTCAACATTCTTGGCATGGATTTTTCTTCCGGCTGTCTCCCGTTTCATACATATTCGTCTATGAATTGGAGATTTCAGCCCTCCGGAAGGCATACCATTCCCCTATAGGGCTATACAAGTTATTTTACACTCTGCTCACCCACATGTAAAACCCATAGTTAATGCCTTCTGCCACAGGGTGAACTTTTGCCTCAACCGCTTGTTTCCTCATAAAGAATAAATTATAAACAAAAAAAGGTAGTGTACATAGTGATTTGGTTAATAAAGATTAGTATCTTTACGTACATTAGCCTCTAATAATGAATAACTATGAGTACATTATTAATCTATTTAATTATGATGAGTATGAACTACGAAATGCCAAACCTTCCTTATGCGACCGATGCACTGTCACCAGTGATCAGTCAGCAGACTATCGAGCTTCACTACGGAAAGCATCTGAAAACCTACGTAGACAACCTCAACAAAATGGTACCCGGAACCGAATTTGAA
>DALZBD010000569.1:0-2565 GCA_031977515.1 Bacteroides sp.
GGCTACTATTGGTGATAGTCGTGTCCCCATATCAGCTGAAGATTTAAATAATTCTTTGGGTGGTTTATTGGGTACTTATGATATAGAAGAGATAGATGGAGAGAAGTATGATTTTGAATTTCGTATTTATTCTGTACTGAGTTCATCCATAGAATTTGATTATCCTATTATATCCAATGTAATTTCCAGTGAGATTACATTATATGGGGAGGTGGATTATCCGAAACTATGGTTACTTGGAGACTTTAATGGCTGGAGTCATGATAATGCTCAATTCTTGTATTCGGAGAGCAATGATGAGGTTTATACAGGTATGATTGTCTTTGATGGAGGAGCTGCTGGTGGATGGAAAATTACAGCGCAGGCAGATTGGAATCCGGTTAATTATGGTGCTGAAGACGACTCTGCTACCCCAGCAGAACCAACAACACTTTCTTTAGTTAGTGGCGGTGCTAATATTATGAAATATTCCAAATACAGCTATACATTTAAACTCAATACTGATACTAAAGTCCTTACAGTAGTACAGTCTGTAGATTATTGGGGATTGATAGGTAGTATGACAGACTGGGGAAGTGATCTGGATCTGGAATTACTACAAGATAAGAATGGACATTATCTGAGTGTTACTTTAGATGTTCAGGCAGGACAGGAGTTTAAATATCGTGGTAACAAAGACTGGGGAGGTATAGAAACTTCTCCCAACGATGTAGATTCTTATGTTGGTTGCGGAGCAACTGAAAACGGAAGTAACTTTGTGATTCTTGAATCAGGAAATTGTACAATAAAGTGGTATTTTAACAAGGTAAAACAGCAAGTTGTTGTAGAATATAATTAATTAAGATACACTCGATTTTAAAGAAGGTGTCTCGTGATGAGGCACCTTCTTTGTCTAAAAAGAAAGAAAAAGAAATAGAATCTTGTAGGAATTTTTGCAATTTGCTATGTAAATTTTTTACACTAAAACTTTTTAGTAGCTAATTAATAGATAGAATACTGTCTTTTTATAAATAGATTGAATTATGAAAAAAAACCTGATTTTTAACTGGTGGGTCCTTTTACTTTTCGCTATATTTATCTCTTGTTCGGATGATAATGAACCGGACCCGGGACCACCTGTTCCACCCATAGAAGGACTGAAAGAGGGGGTCACCCTTTATCCTTCGGAGTTTAATGCCGAAGAGGAAGGAACTATATATTTTAAAGCGTCTTCATCTTCTGAATTATTCGATTATACAGGAGATGTATATGTGCATATTGGAATTGTTGAAGGCTCGTGGAGATATGTACCTGCGGAGTGGGATGAGAATATTGATAAATGCAAGATGACCCGTGAGGCAGATAATGTCTGGAGTATTACTCTTTCACCGGATATCCGTTCCTGGTTTGGAGTGGTAGCCGATGATTATGTGTATAAGATCGGTGTTGTCTTCCGTAGTTCTGACGGTAAACTCAAAGGATTGAATGAAGATTACATCTTCTCTGTGACAGATAATACATTTACACCCGGCGACATCTCTTACGAGGAACGGCCCGAAGGAGTAATTGATGGTGTTAATGTCATTGACAACTCTACAGTGACGTTTGTGTTATATGATAGAGATAAAAATGGGAATCACAAGGACTATGCTTATCTGATCGGTGAATTCAATGACTGGAAACTCAATGATACTTACCAGATGAAGCGTGACGATGCTACCGGTTGCTGGTGGTATACACTAACAGGACTGGAAGCACAGAAAGAATATGCATTCCAGTATTATGTATATAACAAGGCCGATGGACCGATACGTCTGGCCGATGCTTATACGGAAAAGGTTATTGATCCTTTGGATACGTATATCTCTGGTTCTACTTATCCCGATCTGCGTAAATATCCATCGGATAAGACTTCGGATATCATCTCTACCTTCCGGATAGAACAGGAAGAGTATACTTGGAGATTTGCTGACTTTAAAGTGCAGGATCCGCATGCTTTGGTTATTTATGAAATGCTTTTCCGTGATTTCTCGGAGACAGGTGACATACCGGGTGCATTGAACAAACTGAATCATCTGATAGAACTGGGAGTAAATGCCATAGAATTAATGCCCGTACAGGAGTTTGATGGAAACGACAGTTGGGGATACAATCCCTGTTTCTTTTTTGCGATGGATAAGGCGTATGGTACCAAAAAGATGTATAAGGAGTTTATTGATGCCTGTCACGAAAAGGGCATAGCTGTGATCCTGGATGTTGTATACAATCATGCTACCGGTTCTCACCCGTTTGCCAAGTTGTACTGGAATAGTAACACCGATAAAACAGCTTCCAACAATCCATGGTTCAATGTGGATGCACCACATCCTTACAGTGTATTCCATGACTTCAATCACGAATCGGAGTTGGTACGTACATTTGTGAAACGTAACCTGCAGTTCCTGATCAATGAATATAACATTGATGGATTCCGCTTCGACCTAACTAAAGGGTTTACACAGAATAATAGTACCATAGATAATGCAAGTAGGAATGATGCAAGTCGTATAGAAATTCTCAAAGACTATTATACTACCATCAGAGAAG
>DALZBD010000570.1:0-2553 GCA_031977515.1 Bacteroides sp.
CCCAGATTGCCCCTCACTATACCATGAAGCGTCAGTTGGACGACTATTACAGCAAATTCTATACAAAACTGGCCAAACGTTTCAAAGCGATTTCTGCCAATGACAATGCCAAGGCAAAAGAGATCGCAGCATGGAAGGAAGAAGTAGCGGCGAAATGGGATTCTATAGAGATTGTTTCCTGTGAGAAAGAAGAAGCTATGCAGCAGGCAGAGATTGAAACAGGTAAGGAATATACCATTACTTATGTGATAGATGAAAAAGGTCTGAATGATGCAATTGGTCTGGAACTGGTAACTATTTATACCAATCCTGACGGCAAGCAACATGTGTATTCGGTAGAACCGTTCGAAGTGGTAAAGAAAGAGGGTACTCTCTATACTTTCCAATTGAAACACAGTTTGTCCAATGCAGGTAGCTTTAAAGTTGCTTACCGTATGTTCCCGAAAAATTCGGAACTTCCGCACAGACAAGACTTCTGTTATGTACGTTGGTTCAACTAACAACCATACTGAATAATACAGATAAGGCTGCTCTTTTACAGGGCAGCCTTATTTTTGTTTGAAAGAATGAGTGTTATCCTGAATCCAGCCTTTTATAATCTCAGCTTCTGTTTCAGCAACTTGTAGCCATTGCTGCTGGCACGTATAGAGTTTCCATTCTTCAGCCTGATCTGATAGTTCTCTTTGCCAAACAGTTCGATCCGGGAGATCTGTTGTATATGAAGGATATACGAACGGTGTATCCTGACAAACATATCTTTGGGCAGATGGGTTTCGAAATACTTCATTGTCTGCTCTTTTACATATTGACCAGATTGAGTAAACAAAGTTACATAGTCTCCACAGGCTTCTATGTAGTGAATCTCTTCTACAGGTATTACATGGATACGGGTACCGTTTTTCACAGAAATGTGTTGTATCAGGTCTTCCACATTGCCAGTGGCTTCCTCTTCTGCTTCTCTTTTGTCCGGGACTTCCTGTAGATCAGAAGATATTTCCTGGCTACTCAGATACTTCTCATACCATTGAAAGAGAATGATGAAACAAAGTACTCCGGCCGCCAGGTGAAAGGGAAACTGACGCATCAGCTCTTCCTGCTCCAACAGATAAGTCAGTGAGAAGAGAAGATACCAGACGGATAATATGACTGATTGTGAAAACAATATCCAGATTATTTTCGCTTGCCATACCTGCAGACGATTTAACAATCCCCAGTTCAGAAGACCGATCACACTCCAGGAGATGGTAAGGAAGCCTGCATTTGCCAGACATATCCATACCGGAGAAAGTGTATAGCTTCTGAGGAACCAAAATTCTATGCAGATGGCAAGTACCAGCAGAAGCAGTGCTACTGTCCTGGCGGTAACCGAACTGCTGAGAGGATGTTGTTTCATACCTTTAGTCCTTGATTTCCAATCCACTGAAAACAAGCTTCCCGCGAATAATAAGTTCTTTCTTATTATTTCCTGCGTTTTCTTCCTCCTGGTTCTTTCCTGAATGTCTTTTGTCCGTATAGCCTGCCAGTGTGGTATCAATAAGTACAGACACCTTCCATTCGGAGGGGATATACAATTCAACTCCCCCAAATGTACATTCTATATCCATATATGTTTTCTCCTGTTGCAACTGAGTATGTCTGAGATCGAGCAGGGTAGAGGCAAAGGTATTCCGGACATGGGCACCGGTGAACACAGGATCGAGTACAATATGTTCTGCACCTCCGAAAGTCACTTCCGATTCTACAAAGCCATTTGTTGCGGAGTAGGAGGATGAAGTATAATCTTCTTTCTTTCTGCCATGATCATTTGTATGTTTGTGTCCCCACATCCTGAAAAATAGCCAGACCCCTCCTACAATCAGTATGACAGGCCAAAACAAAGATAGCCATTCGGTGTCTAATTCATTTATTCTGGGAAGTAAGAAGTAGCTTCCGGTAGCAATTAATATAAGGCCTGCTGTGATATGGGATTTTATCAGTTGCAACACTCCTATAGCAATGACCAGAACAGGCCATGAGATGATCAGGCTGAACAGATAAGGAGAGACGTATCCCAGATTACGAGCCAGAAGCAGACTACCACTTACAATAAATGCTCCGGCAACGAACAAAGAATCCAGTTTGTGATGCCAGTCCGGATGGCCATGTTTGTAGATTTTCATAAAAATAATATTTTCGTTTTTTTTGTAAAAGTAAGTATCTGGCCTCTTTCCGACAACAGCTTTGTGGTCAGAGTAGCACTTTTCCCGTTGAATGACCGTTATTTCCCGGTAAATACGGATCGGTCATCGGGGTTATAAAACAACAAAAGGCAGGAATTCCTCCCGCCTTTATATCTTATTTCAGAAAGAATGATCAGTTAAAAATCTCAGCCATCTTTTCTTCAAGTGCAGTTCCATACAGACCACGGGCAATGATATTGCCTTCCGGATCGATCAGGATCACGTGTGGGATGCTCTGTACATTGTAGAGTTGTGCTCCCTCGCTATTCCAGAAATTCAGATCAGACATTTGCGGCCATGTCATGTTGTATTTCCTGATCGCTTCTTTCCAGGC
>DALZBD010000571.1:0-2551 GCA_031977515.1 Bacteroides sp.
TTTGTTTTCTGAGACGCAAGGTATTGCGTCTCTACACCGTTTGCATTTTCTTTTCAACGCGATTTACTTGTAGAGACGCTGGTACCTTGCGTCTCATAGACAAAAAGAGCGCTTAGGAAAGAACAAATCGAAGATCGACGCAGTCAATACATCGGTCAGCGAAGCTAAAATTTAAACAGTTTCTACATATCGGAATTCTCCATAATTCTGATATATAGTTCATAAATCTGTGAATGTGAAACCTCAATAGTAGATATCTGATGTGTAGAATTTGTAATATCAATCGTAATTGACTTCGTCGACCGTTGTGTTGACTTCGTCGATCTTCGATTCGTAATTTGTCTAATCGTAAATAGCGAAGCGTCCCCATGAAACAGTTTCTATCTTTCGTAAAAAAGGAGTTTTTCCATATACTTCGCGACAGGCGCACGATGCTTATTCTGCTGGTGATGCCTGTGGTGCTGATCATCCTGTTTGGCTTTGCCATTACCACCGAGATCAACAACGTTCGTATGGCGGTATATGCTCCCACCAACGACCAGCTTACCCGTCAGATCACCGAACGTTTTGCAGCCAATTCTTATTTCCAGGTTGTGAAGGTCATTAAAGATCCCAGGCAGATAGACCGGATGTTCCTGAAAAATGAAGCGGATATAGTGCTGTTTTTCCAGGAGAGGTTTCAGGAGAATCTGTTGCATACGGGCAAGGCATCCGTACAGCTCATCATCGATGGCAGCGAACCCAATACGGCTTCCACGATCTCCAACTATACCACCAATATCCTGTCCGGGTATCAGCAGGAGTTGCAGGCAGCTACACCAGGGAGAACTTTCCTAACGATTCTACCTATTGTCAAGCTGCTCTACAACCCCCAGATGAAAAGTGCATACAACTTTGTTCCGGGCGTGATGGGACTGATCCTGATGCTGATCTGTGCCATGATGACCTCCATCTCCATTGTGCGTGAGAAGGAGCGGGGCACGATGGAGATCCTGTTGGTATCTCCGGCCCGGCCGATTGGCATCATTCTTGCCAAAGCCGTTCCCTATTTCCTGATCTCCTCGCTCAATCTGGTCACTATCCTGCTGCTGTCGGTCTTTCTGCTGCAAGTACCCGTGGCAGGTAGTCTTTTCTGGCTGGCAGTGCTTTCACTGGTCTATATATTCACTGCCCTCTCACTGGGATTGCTGATCTCCTCACTGGTCAATCAGCAGGTCATAGCCATGTTGTTTTCCGGTATGGCTCTTATGCTGCCCACCATGGCTCTGTCCGGAATGATATTCCCGATCGAAAATATGCCTGCTTTCCTGCGGTGGTTTTCCACCCTGATACCTGCGCGGTGGTACATTGCAGGCGTCAAGAAGATCATGATAGAGGGATTATCCATCAGCTATGCCTGGAAAGAACTGAGTATACTTTTCCTGATGGCAACCGTATTGATAGGAGTGAGTCTTTCGAAATTCAAAAACCGACTGGAATGATACTGAAATACCTCATAGAAAAAGAATTCAAGCAATTCATTCGCAACCCCTTTATGCCGAGGCTGGTCTTTATCATGCCCTGTATCATGTTGTTACTGCTTCCCTGGGCGGCAGACCTGTCGGTGAAAGATGTGAGCCTGGTGGTCGTGGACCACGATCATTCCACCTGGTCTCATCGCCTGCTGCAAAAGTCCGTCTCTTCCGGCTATTTTCTTCTGCGTGCCACGGCACAATCCTACGACGAAGCGATGGAGTATATAGAAAAGGGAAGTGCGGACATTATCCTCGAAATACCCCGATCTTTCGAAAGAGACCTGACCAGAACCGGGGTTTCGGAGGTGCTTGTCTCTGCCAATACGGTAAACGGTACCAGAGGCCTGCTGGGCAGTTCCTACCTGGCCATGATCGTCCAGTCCTTCGGGCAGGAATTGCAGAACGAAAAATCCTCGGTCTATCAGGTTGGCATTCGTCAGGCACAACTGGAAGTTATACCCCGGATACTTTACAACCCCAATCTCGATTACAAGAAATTCATGGTCCCTGCTTTCATGGTCGTTCTGCTTACCCTGATCGGCGGATTCTTCCCTGCTCTGAATGTAGTCATGGAGAAGGAAGCAGGTACCATCGAGCAGATCAATGTCACGCCCGTAGGGAAGATCACCTTTATCCTGGCCAAGCTGATCCCGTACTGGATCATGGGCTTTATCGTCTTAAACCTCAGCCTGCTGATCGCCTGGCTGCTCTACGGCATTGTACCTGCAGGCAGTCTGCTGACCATGTACGCCGGTTTCATTGTATACGTCATTGCCCTTTCCGGATTCGGGATCGTGGTCTCCAACTATTCCTCGACCATGCAGCAGGCCATGTTCCTCATATTTTTCTTCATGATCATCTTCATTCTGATGAGTGGTATTTTCACGCCCATCAGCAGTATGCCCGACTGGGCACAGAATATCACCCTGATCAACCCCCTGCGCTATTTCATCCAGATCATGCGGGATATATTCTTCAAAGGCAGCCTCCTTGCCGATATGGTTACGGATTTTCTGGTGTTGATTGGCTTTGCAGTT
>DALZBD010000572.1:0-2550 GCA_031977515.1 Bacteroides sp.
CTCAGACCTTCCTGACCCCAGGCTAAGTTGTAACGCCTCTTCAAGGCTACAGATACATCGCAAATCACATACACATGTTATTCATCAAAAACAACCAGGGGAAATTACATACACCTGGCATAGCCTGATAAACAGAAGCATACTATATAAAATCCAGCATGCTTCTGTTTAAACCATTACATAGGATTGTATTTTTATAAAAAAGATATGTATAAACGGTAGGGGATGATACCTGCAAGCATCGGTGGAGAAAGGGAGGACCTGCTTTCCCTTGCGACGCATGGCATTTGTAGGTATAAAGGTTGTCCCTGACCCCAGGGAGAGAATGATCCGATCTATCTCCTGAGCGGGATAAGAACAGACAGGGAAGGAGTGATATATCGGGTAGGACGGGGATGCGGTGCTGTAACTTTTTGCGCCGTTCGGTTGCTTGTTTTCTAAATTATGCCTGTTAATTCAAACGTAAATCGTAAATTTGCAGTTCCATACAAAAATGGAAACAAATACAGAGAATTTAAAAATGGAAACAATCAGTAGAACAAAAGTGGTTGACGTACTCCGCCGGACGGATTTCGGCGCCACAGTCAACGTAAAAGGGTGGGTACGTACCCGCCGCGGTAGTAAGCAGGTCAGTTTTATTGCCCTGAATGACGGTTCTACCATCCATAATGTACAGGTTGTTGTGGATCTGGATAAATTTGACGAAGAGATGCTCAAACAGATCACTACCGGTGCCTGTCTGAGTGTGAATGGTACGTTGACCGAGTCTCCGGGTGCCGGACAGAACGCGGAGGTGCAAGCCACGCAGATCGAAGTACTGGGTACAGCAGACAACACCTATCCTTTGCAGAAGAAAGGACATACGCTGGAGTTTCTCCGGGAGATCGCACACCTGCGTCCGCGTACCAATACATTCGGTGCCGTATTGCGCATCCGTCACCACATGGCCATGGCCATCCATACTTTCTTCCACGAAAGAGGATTCTTTTATTTTCATTCACCGATCATCACCGGTTCCGACTGTGAAGGAGCCGGACAGATGTTTCAGGTGACCACGATGAACCTCTACGACCTGAAGAAAGACGAGAACGGATCCATCGACTACAACGAAGATTTCTTCGGCAGACAGACCAGCCTCACGGTATCCGGTCAGCTCGAAGGCGAACTGGCAGCTACAGCGTTGGGAGCGATTTACACCTTTGGTCCTACCTTCCGTGCCGAAAACTCCAATACCCCCCGCCACCTGGCAGAGTTCTGGATGATAGAGCCGGAAGTAGCCTTCAACGAGATCCAGGAAAACATGGATCTGGCCGAAGACTTCATCAAATACTGTGTGTAGTGGGCACTGGATCATTGCATGGACGATATCACCTTCCTCAACAACATGTTCGACAAAGAGTTGATCTCCCGTTTGCAGGGAGTACTCAAAGATACATTTGTGCGTCTGACCTATACCGAAGGCATCAGCATCCTTGAAGAGGCCGTTGCCAACGGAAAGAAATTTGAATTCCCGATCTACTGGGGCGCCGACTTGGCCTCGGAGCACGAACGCTACTTAGTGGAAGAGCACTTCAAACGTCCGGTGATCCTGACCGACTATCCCAAGGAGATCAAGTCGTTCTACATGAAGCAGAACGAAGACGGAAAGACGGTACGTGCCATGGATGTCCTCTTCCCCAAGATCGGTGAGATCATCGGTGGTTCCGAGCGTGAGTCCGACTACGACAAACTAATGACCCGTATTCAGGAGATGAATATCCCCATGAAAGATATGTGGTGGTACCTCGATACCCGTAAGTTCGGTACCTGTCCGCACTCCGGATTTGGCCTGGGCTTCGAACGCCTGCTGTTGTTCGTAACAGGTATGTCCAACATCCGCGACGTGATCCCCTTCCCGCGTACACCGCGGAATGCGGAGTTCTGATAAGGGGCTGTCTAAAAGTCTTGATTAAAACAGAATCACCCTCAATACAGTATACTTTAACTGTAGAGAGGGTGATTTTTTGTTGTAGGGAATTTTTATAAAGTTCCAAAGAGTTACTGTCAATTATTTATAGGGAATGCCGGGATAGAACCCGGATATGTCCATACGTAGAAAGAAGGGATATTGCTTCTTGTGCTTTTTGACAAATGAGATGATAAAGTCGTGAGAGAATCCCCGCAGGTGATGCCTGGGAAGACGACGGGCGATCTTGGGAACGAACTCTTTTCCGAGGGATGCGGCAAATTGATTCTCTTCACGGGAGCTATGTACGGTGAAATAGGGTAAGGGACGGACGGTAGGCAGGATTTCTTTCATTGGCTCATGGGTTGATATCTTCTGAATTATTCTCTAATATGTTTGGTTGGTAACTTTCTATCACTTAAAACCCCCAGGAAATAAATTTATAACTGAAACATTACTCTTTTATGATTAAAGGTATGAATCAGGATAGACAACTTTCAGGAACAAAGCAAATCATTCACCAGTTTCCGTACTAAACTACAAGACAAGTCTATTATTAAATCTTCTTACAGGAAGCAATCTTCAAACAAGAGTTCATACTTATC
>DALZBD010000573.1:0-2546 GCA_031977515.1 Bacteroides sp.
CACTATATAATTTATTAACTTACTCATAAGCTGTACCCTTTACACAGGTCAATACCCCCGGATCTCCTATCCGGGGGTAATTCTATTGATTTTATTCATCCTCAAACAATCAAATTATGAGAACAAAAGCTTTATCGTTACTGACATTCCTGTTTTTGGTACTGACTTTCTGCGCTTGTAGTCAGAAAGAGCCTAAGATACTCACTGTATATTATTCTCACTGGGGCAATACGGAAATGCTTGCCGATATAATCCACAACAGTGTGGGCGGAGATGTTTTTGTCATTGAACCCGTGACTCCTTATCCGGCCGAAGGTACACATGCTGCCGTACAGAAACATGTAGAGGAAGGTTTCCTGCCTCCTCTCAAAAAGAAAGTTGAAAATATCGGTTCCTACGACATCGTCTTTATCGGGACTCCCAAATGGTTCAACACCATGGCACTCCCCGTACAAGCCTTTCTGCTTGAAAATGATCTGGCAGGAAAGACTATCTTCAGTAAATCCCTCCTGTAATTGCAAATATAACTCCTGTGGCAAATGGCGTTGAAACACCTTTAGCGGCAACATCAGCTCTGAATATCTGTTGATAGGAATGAGCATATCTATCTATTACTGTTATTCCTATTCTATTAGATTCCCTACCTGTTCCGGATACAGTAAAAAAACAGTTTATATTAATATTACTTAGTTCCAATCCTTCGAAAGTGACTGTATAACACGCAATTCCTTCGCCATGTATATACCGATGGGCGGTGGATATACTAGTTATACCTGTTGAAACAGGGATTTGCTGAGGTGCCCATTGAGAAACCTCATACGAAGCGCCCTCACCCACATTCACAATCAATGAATTGAATACATTCTCAGTGACACAATCATAAATAACAGTAGTAACAACTTGCGCATAAGAATATATACCACACAACATACAAACCGATAATAATATATATTTTTTCATTGTATTATATCAAAATGTCCTGGTCCTAAAATACAATCCTACACAGCTCCCTCTTGCTCTTAATCTTACATGACAGAGAGACATCTACGCATTCATTCTCCTGCAGCCCATTGGATGGCATTGCGAAACATAGTAGTAAAATCTTCCACGTCGTACAGTTTCTTGCTGTGGCCGATCAGGAAATATACATTCCGCGCCTTTTTATGCGGATTCACCCATACGACAGGATGATCTCCCATTCTGATATCGGAATCCGGAGTATAGGTCGACTCATCGACAGATGCCAACACGTGTACATGGGCACGGGGGCTCTTGTCAAATGTATACCACTCGTCGTCCGGGATCACAAACGAAGGATTTACCCCTTTCATCACCGGATGATCTTTGTCTTCAACTATCATAGTACCATCTGCCAACGGAGCGATGTAATTCCGGAAACGGATACCGCCCATAAAGTCAGAGAACCATTGCCACAGGGGATAGCCATCAAATTCACCCAGCAAGGTCGCATGATGGAATCCGACCCAGCCTCCAAGACCTTCTTCTATGTATTTTACAAATGCTTTCTCTGCCTCTTCCGGCCAGGTATAAGGCGGAAAGTCCAATTGCACGATGACCCTGAACTGAGAAAGAAACTCCTCTGTGATGGGGTGTGCATTATTGATCTCCGTAATCTCAAAGTTCATGGTTTTTCCCTCTTCTGCCAGCCATTGCAACCCAGCGTCTGTAAAACCACCGTGCTGGCCACCTCTCTCGGTCAGGACAAGCACTTTAAAAGGCTTACTTTCTTCTGTCTGTTCTGCCTTCTTCGAAGAACCCTGGCAACTACAGAGCATCATCGTCGCAGCCAATAAAAAACCCAATAGCTTTTTCATAATCACTTATCTGTTTTTGATTAAACATTCATATACTGTACGACGCATATCACCGGCTTCATTATCCCCGTCATAATCCCAGTACATTCCGCCCAGCAAGTTACGCTCCAGGATGTACTCGCATTTGATAGCCAGGGAACGTGGATCTTCATAACCAAAAACAAAGATACCTTCTTCATTGGTCAGATAGGGAACTTTGGCTACATCGTCCCAGTTTTCCGTATATCCTTCCACACCTTCGACCTTTTTATAATCCATAAAGTTGGGAAAATGAGCACCACCACGCCCGTAAAACGGCATTCCCAGGGTCAGTTTGTGAGTAGGTACACCTGCTGCAAGATGCGCATCGACAGCCTCCTGGCTTGTGGTATTCCCGGCGTTATCGGATCTGTAAAGAGCCGAGTGATGTTTGGGGGCCGTGGCCATATCATACGACATGATATTCACAAAGTCTATATATGGATCGATCGCTTTGAAATTGATATACTCCGCACTTGCCACAGTAGCCAGTGTCAACAGCTTATCCTTACCTATTTCTTCACGCATATCCCTCATAAGCAGAGTGAAATTGTCCGTATCTTCCGGAGAAGCCGAAATATTTCCCGCGGAACTAGTAGGGTATTCCCAATCAATATCAATACCATTCAGATCAAACTCCTTCACAATTCTTTGACAATCCCTGGCAAAGGATCTGCGATGAGATTCATCAGC
>DALZBD010000574.1:0-2531 GCA_031977515.1 Bacteroides sp.
GGTTAATATCCATTCAATTATATGATCTCACGTCTCTCTAACAAGCCGGAAAAAGAGAAAGTTTTCCCTTTTTTGCTAAAGCATGTTGAGGGATGTGACGGAAATCTAAATTCGGGTAAGAATTACCTAATTGAACAACCCTTCGAAGGTATTTCCCTGACTGATGTCGCCCGACTGATAACCGCGGTAAAACCAATCGTGCCGCTGCTGAGAGGTACCATGTGTGAAAGAGTCCGGCACACTATACCCTTGTGCCTCCTCCTGCAGACGGTCGTCGCCAATGGCAGAGGCTGCATTCAGCGCCTCGGATATATCCTGCTCATTGATTGTCTGAAACATACTCTGGGTATGCCTGGCCCATACTCCTGCATAGAAATCGGCCTGCAATTCCAGCCCCACAGACAATCGGTTGCCCGAAGCGCGATCTGTACGTGCCCGCATAGAGTTTACCTGATCCAGCGTACCCAGCAATTTCTGCACATGATGCCCTACTTCATGGGCGATCACGTATGCGTAGGCAAACTCTCCTCCCGCATGCAGCTGGGTAGCCATCTGATCAAAAAAAGAAAGATCGAGATAGATCCTTTCGTCTTCCGAACAGTAGAAGGGCCCGGTGGCACTCTGTGCTGTGCCGCAGGCAGAGGTGGTATATCCACTGAAAAGCACCAGCGTTGGCTTCCTATAGGTACGTCCGATATTGCCGAAGATCGCCGTCCACACATCTTCTGTATCTGCCAATACCACAGATACGAATCTCGCCAGGGAATCCTGTTCCGCGTTGGGAGTATAGGTCTGGGTATATCCCGCTCCGGACGGGCTATTTCCTTCTAACAACCCCAGTAACTGAAGCGGATTGCCTCCCAGCAACCAGAACAATATCACTACGATGATGGTACCACCACACCCCAAACCTCCGATGGGAAGTCCGCCACCACCTTGCCCGCGTCGGTCTTCCACATTCGTACTACCTCTTCTTCCCTGCCATTGCATATTGATAGATGTTATAATAGATTTACACAAAAACAGATAACCGGAAAGAAAAGTTTATGCCTGACAGGGGTTGCGACAAAAGAATTGTGCCTTACCGACAGATTTTTTGTTTTTCAGACAGAAGAACAGAAGAACATATTTTTCTTTGATCGCAAAATCTGAATTTCGTTCTTTGAATTCTTCTGTTCTTTTGTTCATCTGTCTGAAAAATATCTTTTATTATATTTGTAAAATATAGGATGCGCCTTGGCATAGAAATCAAACAAGTTTGTTTCTCTGAGCTCGGCTTTCACTATATTTGTCTCGTGATATAGAGTTCGGGAACGGTATATATGAATTAACAATTCTATATGATCTGAATCATCCTATTTACCATGTGGAATGCCCGCCTATGGACGGTCCTGAGAAAGAGTATTCGCTATGAGGTGACAAAAGAATGGAAAGAAAAAAAGATACGAATTCAAATCTGTATGCCGGTATGAATAAGATTAGTACACTACCGGGAAAAACTTTACTTTTTTGATCTGGAAATTTGCTGTTTTTTATTCAACATAAAATGAAAGTAATATGAAGAAAAAAAGTATGTTAGCCACAGCCGCACTCCTGATCGGTCTGTTGGTTGCCTGTGGCAGTTCAGGTAGCAAAAACCAAAGTCAAGACACCACTGCTACTCAATCTGTGGAAAGTGCCACAACAGGTACTCTGGAGATCAGTGTAGATTACAAACGCCAGGACGGCAGAGGAAGCAACCAGTATGCCATATGGATAGAAGATGGTGTAGGCAATCTGGTCAGGACACTCTACGTCACCAGGTTCACTGCTGATGGAGGCTATAAAAAACGTCCGGACTGTACCCCACTGTGGGTCACCAAAGCCAAAGCCTCGTCGCTCAGCAAAGACGAAGTAGATGCTTTCTCCGGAGCTACTCCGCAGACAGGCGTACATGTCTATACCTGGGATGGGACTGATGCTTCCGGCAAAAAGGTGGAAACAGGCTCCTACACATTTGTGGTAGAAGCCACCTATCTGGGTAGTAACATCGTTCTCTTCAAAGGAGAGTTTGAGACAGGCAACCAGGAGATTACTATCACTCCGGAAGCTGATTTCAACTCTGACGAATCACAAAATCGAGACATGATACAGCAGGTATCGGCACGCTACCTACCCACTCTCTGAGTACCTATCCGGCCAAATTGTTGCAGGACTGCTTTTTAATGAATGCAGTCCTTCTTTTTTATATATCCAAGAAATTTTACAGTTGCATTTTTCTTCTTATTACAAGAAAGGCAGATGGAGGTGCTTTTTACAACTATAAGCTTTATCAGCAGCCTGCATTTCTCTCCAAACTGTACTCTACAACTTGCACTTTTCTATTTTTTACAACTTTTTTCTACAATTCTTTCTTTTATCTACATAAATAATATTATACAATTTTCAATAAAAATTTACAGCAATATTCAGCATAACAGTTATAATGTAATATAATTTAAGTACATTTTTATATACACTATATAAAAATTTATTATATTGTGAGCCCAATT
>DALZBD010000575.1:0-2527 GCA_031977515.1 Bacteroides sp.
TTTCTTTATTTTCTGAGACGCAAAGTATTGCGTCTCTACATTGTTTGTGCTTTCTCTTCAACGCGATGTACTTGTAGAGACGCAATACTTTGCGTCTCAGGGACAAAAACAATATTAAAAAGAGAGCGACCCAACGATCGACGAAGTCAATCCAAGATCGACGTAGTCAACACGACCGTCAGCGAAGCCAACATTGAAACAGCCTCTTAGTTATCAAAAACGATCCTGAATCCCAACGTACTCCAGTTGGCTGTCTGATCATCACTGAAGCGGGATGCGGAGCGACAATTGTTTTCCCAGTCTCTGGACATACCTCCGCGCAATACCTTCTTCTCTCCGTCGGCCGGTCCGGTGGGGTCAGTCTGTCCTTCTGACGGAAGCACGGCAAACCAATCCTGACACCATTCCAGCAGGTTACCATGCATATCATAGAGTCCCCAACGGTTGGGCAGTTTCAGCCCTACCGGTTTTTGCAGGTTGCCACTATTCGCAGCATACCACGCATAGTCTCCGAGGCGCGTACGATCGTCTCCGAAAGAGTAGGCAGTCTGCGTTCCGGCGCGGCAGGCATATTCCCATTCGGCCTCAGTGGGCAGGCGACCACCACACCACCGGGCAAACTCATACGCTCCGTACCAGGTGATGGCACAGGCTGGGTGGTTTTCACAACCGTTGGCTGCTTTCCAGCGATTGTTGGAACCGTCATACACGACACCTGTGTTGTTGGATGTGGCAACCCTCTCGCCGGAGACAGGATGCAGACCGTTTTGCTCTACCCCCACCGCATTCAGAAACTGAGCATACTGGGCCGATGTCACCTGATAGGTACACATGCGATAGGAAGAGGTCAGTGTCACCGCATGCAGGATCTCACTCCAGCCGTGTCCCTCTTCCTCATCGGGACTTCCCATCCCGAAGCTACCTACCGGGATCAACTGTGTATGCAGCGTAAAAGGCAGGGAGATCTCGAAGCGTTCGGCCTCACCCACCTGCGTATGTACATCGGAGGCAAGGGTATACTTCCAGTTATTTCCATCCTGCTGATAGGTGAAGAGCTCACTACCCTCGGTTATCGACTGTGCAGGCAGCAACGCGCGGTAATTGTACGTACCTGCCGTTGCCGACTCTTCCACCCGGCGCATCACTACCGACTGACCACCACCGGAGCCGGTAGCAAAAGCCTGATCTTTCAGGTTCAGCGTTCCTCCGGTCCGGACGCCGGGTAGCGTAACGACCAACGTTTCTCTCGGGCCACATCCGATGAGATTGCCTGCCGGCACTTCGAGATGAATGAGCGACAACAGATGCCTGAATGTCAAAGGCACAGCTTCTTGGCTCTTGGCGATATCCGTGGTCTTAGCCGCCAGCAGGTCGCTCTGGTTGTAGCCCGCCTGAGTCTGGTCTGTCTTCACCTCAAAGCGGATAAATAAAGCATCCGTAGCACTCTCATCATACGGATAGTAGGCGTAGAAATCCAGTACTTTCCCCGGTTCGGGATAGAGAATAGCAGACTGTGCATTCCAGTGGGTACCGTCGAACACCACTTTTACATTGTCCATGTAGTTGCCGGCAGACAGGAGTACTCCCTCCGTGCCTGCATCGTGCAGCACAACATACACACCCATAGCATCACCAGACTCAAACACACTGTTGAAGTCGCTGTCTGTAGCTACGCGGGTAGCAGGGGTAAATCCTACATCAAACTTCACTCCTTCTTCCGGCTGAGGAGTAGTAAAATCCCATTCGACATCACTGCCACAGGATACAAGAAGAAGTGCCAGGGCAATCCCGAGAATGTATCCGATCTTATCAAAGCAAGTAGTGGCTATCTTTGTTTTTCTTTGTATGTGTCTCATAGTCGTATTAATTTATAGCTTCTATATCTTCTTCAATTCCCGCTTTCCAATCCGATATACTTCCCGTAAATCCAATACCGATAGAAAGGCTCAGATCGCCTGTGAGTGTAAGCGGCTGGTGTTTGTCGGTACGGAAATCTTCCAGCAGTGCGGTCAGGTCGCTTTCGATAGTCTCCACACTTTCGTCTATCATGGTAAACGAAATTTTCAGTGTGTTGGTGGCCGAGGGATAAATATCCAGCAGCCTGAATACAGCCTTCACCTTTTTTCCATCGAGGATAAAATCAGGAGAGACGCTGGCTGCATGACCAATGACCCGATCGGTCTTCACATCGTATTGCGAAGCTACTCCACTCAGGGTAGCGGAAATATTCCGGATACGCTCGGCATTGCCCTTGATAATGTCAAGGGCAATGGTCACCTGCCTGATCTGTTGTTGCATATCCACCACCTGATCGGTCTTTGTATCCGGATGAGCTGTCACGTTGAATGTAGAGGCAAATGTCCAGTCGGGCAGAGCAACCACCTTGTTGTCGCTGGATTGGACCGTGACGGACGTTCCGCTGATTACCACATTACCGGTCTGGTTATATACAATCCCGCTGTAAGTGGCCGGGATAAAATTATCTATGGTATTGGTTGGTTCGGTGAATGTATAGGTACTTTCACCT
>DALZBD010000576.1:0-2515 GCA_031977515.1 Bacteroides sp.
CTGGGAGAAGGGCCTGAATATAAACCGAAAACCGGTGGTGGCGGTTGGGGAAGAGGAAACAAAGGAAGAAAACCAACGAATGGAAATGGAAACGGACGCCCTAAGCGTTACAACAAACCTGTTTCCGCAAGAAAAGGCCAGAAGTAGATTACTTATGGCCTTTTCTTTTTTGCTCTATGTCAGGCAGCTATTACATACCCCTCTTCCGCTTCTATGGTGAGTGCTCCATTCAGGGTGATGTATAAATTCACCATATTGCATACATAACTCTCCGGTACGCACAAAAAAGCCTGATAATAAAAACTATTGTTTTTGATTCCCATAAAGTTCATATCAGAAAGGATCGCTCTCTGCAGGAACTCAGGATCAATCGTATCTGCAAACATCTGTTTGGTTATGTCACTGGCATATATGCTGTTTTTTCCTTCATAGACACAGATATGGATGATGTTATCATAATATACATTGTCCATTCCCATTCCATCTTCGGAATAGCTGGTCTTGAAAACCTTCATGGTGGAAGGATTGATATAGACGTATCCACGATAGCGTTTTCCGCCATGCATGACTATACTGTCTTTCTGGGTGACCTCGTTGTATATAGGGATGATCTCATGCTGATAGTCTGAAAAAGCAATCGTGTCTGCCTGATTTTCAGATTTATACAGTTTGATGATGTGATCCGACAAGGAATGAAACCAAAATGTATACTCCGTCTGTTTGTCAATTTGATACCTTGTGATCTCGTTACCATGCAAGTAGAGACTATCTGCAATGATGCGGAAGAATACCGGAGCATTTCGCGACTCCACATAATAGATCGTATCCCCTTTTATATGCATAAAGGGAGTGTCGGAATCATTGTCGAGCCAGATACCCTGCAATAATTCTTTGGCTTTCAGATTTTCTTTCCGGGTGGTATCTGTTTGTGAAGTCTTGCTCTGGCAGGAAGCAAGTACACAGATTATCGTTACCAGAATTGTCGCATATTTATTCATCTCTTCAAATTTGAACGATCGCTCCACCTTTTATTGTATGTAGCGAATTGTTGTTGGATAGTTAAGGTAATGTGTTGTTGTGCCGGATTTTATTTTCCGATGCAATAATATACAAATCCCTGGTCTTCACATTCTTTTTTGTCATAGATATTACGTCCGTCAAAAATCACATTTTCCGCCATGGTTTTCTTTATCACTGCCCATGAGGGTAATCTGAATTCTTTCCACTCCGTAATCAGCATCAGGGCATTGGCCTCCAGCACCGCATCATACATGTCACACGCGTAGTAAATACTGTCTCCTATTTTCCTTTTGCATTCTTCCATGGCAGCCGGGTCATAGACGCGTACCGTACATCCTGCTTTCAGAAGCTTGTCTATAAGGATCAAAGCAGGGGCCTCACGCATATCATCTGTTTCCGGTTTGAAGGAAAGTCCCCACAAAGCAACCGTTTTACCAACAAGATCACCGTTGAAATGCTTTACCAGTTTTTCGAACAGAATACTTTTCTGGGCTTCATTCACCTCTTCCACAGCTTGTAATACACGCATTTGATAACCAGCCTGTTCGGCAGTTTTTATCAGTGCTTTCACATCCTTGGGAAAGCAGGAACCACCGTAGCCGATGCCGGGATATAAAAATTTTCTTCCGATGCGACTGTCCGAGCCGATACCGCTACGCACCATATTTACATCGGCTCCCACCAATTCGCAGAGGTTGGCAATATCATTCATAAAACTGATACGGGTAGCCAACATGGAGTTTGCTGCGTATTTGGTCATTTCCGCGGAAGGTATATCCATAAATATAATCCGGAAGTTGTTGAGCAGAAATGGTTTGTATAATCTTGTCATCAGCTTTTCCGCCTTTTTGGATTCAATTCCCACTACCACACGATCGGGACTCATAAAGTCGCTTACAGCATTTCCTTCCTTCAGGAATTCTGGATTGGAGGCTACATCAAATTCTATAGTCACCTGACGCTTTTCCAGTTCTTTCCGGATTGCTTCCTTTACTTTCCGGGCTGTGCCTACAGGTACTGTACTTTTGGTAACTACCAGTACATACTTCTGCATATTTCTACCTATTGTGCGGGCCACCTCCAGCACATAGCTGAGATCCGCGCTACCGTCTTCGTCCGGTGGAGTACCCACTGCACAAAACACAACCTCTACATTATTCAGACAATCTTCCAGAGAAGTTGTGAATTTGAGGCGTCCGGCTTTTGTATTGCGCAGTACCATCTCTTCGAGACCGTTTTCATAGATAGGGATGATTCCTTTTTTCAGAGCTTCTATCTTTTCGGCGTTTGTATCTACACAGGTTACATTCACACCAATCTCAGCAAAACAGGTACCTGTCACCAGACCTACGTATCCGGTTCCGACAATTGCGATCTTCATAATTTCATTGTGGTTATGTTTGTCTATTCAAAATAATCAACCTCGTCAAAAAGGATTCCGTTTTTATCCTTTATTGACAAAATTAATTGAGATTCTTCAATTGTCCAATCAATT
>DALZBD010000577.1:0-2512 GCA_031977515.1 Bacteroides sp.
GTACCACCTTCCACGATCGGATTCATCGTGTCAATCACACGTACACCGGTTTCCAGCAATTTAAACGGACGGGGTTTCTCTTTGTAATTGGTCATAGCCTTTCTCACCGGCCATCTCTGTACCATATTCACGTCAATATCATTACCTGCTGCATCTGTTAATACAACGATTGTATCGTAGATCTGATAATCACCTTCGGCAACAATGGATTTTACAGTGCAAGTACCCTGCAGGGTGAAAGGAGCCATGATCTTCAAAGGCTGGAAGTTCTCATCCACCTGTCCCAACCACGCAGAAGCTTCTACTTTATCTCCGGCCTGTACCAGAGGGGTAAAGTGCCATTTTTTCTCTTTGTCCAAAGGGAACGTATAGTCTCCGCGTTTCAGGAAGACACCGTCCATCTTATCCAGGTCATTCTGCAATCCATCGTAATTACGTGAAAGCATACCCGGTCCCAAAGTCACTTCGAGCATATGTCCGGTAAATTCTGCTGCCGCACCCACTTTAAGGCCACGGGTACTTTCGAATACCTGTACATACACAAACTTTCCTACTACTTTGATAACCTCCGCCATCAGTCTGTCTCCACCGGTCTCGATATAGCAAATTTCATTTTGCGCTACCGGACCATCGACGATGAGGGTTACCATATTGGCAATAACGCCATTCACAGTTCCTTTTGTTGCCATATATATTTATGTTTATTTTTTAAATTCAGCAGGGATCTGTACATTGTCTCTCAAAGAGTCAATCATACTCCTGAACAACTGATTACCCTTTTCTTTATCCAGTGCCACCCACCGTTCGATCATTTCCAGTCTAAACAGGAAAGCAAACAAACGCTCTATGGTGAAATAGTTGAAGAAAGTAGCTTCATCCATCCAATCCCACCTCAACTGATCTGTCCTTTTTTCACGTTCGATCAATCCGGATACTTCCGAGATCTTTACTAATTCTTCAAAAAAATCTACCTCAGCAGACAAACCGAAATCACGGGTATTCGAGGTACGAAGCGCTTCTGTGACAGGTGTATTTCCGACAATCAGAGGAGCAACTTCCCATTTATACTTCCGGGCAGTCAGGGCAACAAGTATATTGTTGATATTCAGATTCAGCTCAAACCAAGCTGAAACAAATTCATTGCCACAATTCATACCATACGCATAATAGGATGCAGCCAGTCTGTCTTCCTGAAGTACATTCTCTTCCGGAGCATCGAAATAGGAGGCTATGAAGCTGCTCAGATAAGAGGGGAATTCTTTGGGACTCACTTCACCACCTTCTTGTATGGTAGCAATAAAGTCATTCAACTCTTCAGCGGTATACTTACCTCTCGTATCTATCTCTGACTCTTTATCTTTAAGCAATTTCAAGACATTTGCATTGTCATATTGCAAATAGAAAAGATCGATCAGAGATTTATCTTTCTCTGTCAACGAGTCATAAAGTTCTTCTTTAAAACTGGCTACCGTATAATTCAACTTACTGTCCTCTAAAGAGAGGTCAGGCAGGCTGGCTATTAAGTAATAATACTTACTCATATTATATAAGATTGCTGGCGAAGCTCCCGCATACTACTATTCAGGTCTGTCACAGGTCTGAATACAGGAAGTCTTCAACACATGACTTTAAGGATTAGAAAAGCATTTCTACCAATTGCGGACGCAGAAACTCCTTGAAGTAATTCATAAATTCTTCTTCTCCGAAATTGACTTTGTAAGAGCCGTCGGCTGGTGAAACGGTAAAAAGAGTTTTAATACCATTTACCTGCTCCACGCGTACGCCTTTATCAAGCAATTCTTTGGCATTGGCTGCGAAGTATTTCTTTAGTGACTCGGCATCAGAGGTGGAGATGACAATAGGTTCGTCGACACTCCATTTAGAAGCAAGTGCTACAATAAAAGCATTCAGAAAATCCTTGTTCTGTGTAAACTCTTTTACAGGCGCTTCCACGATCTGGTCTGTCACCAGAGTAGCAATTTCAGACTTAAGTGCATTTACCGCCTGACCAGCAAACAATTTAAGCTCTGATTTTGTATTCTCTGTCAACTCATCCGCAGATTTGCGTGAATTTGCCAAAATGTCTTCTGCTTGTTTGTGAGCATCTTCGATGATTTTCTTCGCTTCATCCTGAGCATTTGCAATAAGTCTTTGAGCCTCTTCAGTACCTTTTTCAACGCCTTCACGATAAAGCTTATCGGTCAACTCTTGAATTTTGTTTTCCATAATCAGGGGAATATTTTAGAAGTTTAAATTGATAATCTAAAGATTTTCCCAAAAATACAAAAAAGCCTCATATTACAATGTAAAAGGTAAGTGAAAACTTGGATTATTAATTGAGTTTTGTTAAAAAGTAACGTTTTTTAAAGCGTATTGTAACAACTTATGTACAATAGGTACAAAAACATCATCTTAATTGGAAATGAAACTGAAAACGGTAAAAGATGGGGAAAAGAAAATTTATATAAAAGAAGAGAATGAACAACATAGAGTCTACTTACGGACTTACGAT
>DALZBD010000578.1:0-2502 GCA_031977515.1 Bacteroides sp.
GGGCATTGATCGAAAAAGCCGACTGACCTTTGCGAAAGCCATGTAGTGCTGGTATGTACAGGTAATCTTTTTAAGATATAAAGTAAAAACTTTTCCACCAGATTTACGAATTGTATTTTACCCCTCTTTCCTGATAGGAGGTAACTACAAAAAATAGCTAAAACCGGATAGTTCGATCTTCTTCTGCTTGCTTGCTAAGCGGATATAACAAAATGGTGTATAATTCCTGTATAAACCAATAAAAAGTAAGGTATAAACTCCTCTTGCCTGTAAATTTATTGGGAAAGATTGGCGGGGCAGAAAATAATTCGTAATTTCGCCTTGTCTAAAGACAACAATAAACGCAATTGTTAAACCAAAACAAACTTCAAATGAAAAAGCATAATTTCAATGCCGGACCTTCCATTCTTCCTCCTGAGGTGATCCAACAAACTGCGCAGGCAATCACAGACTTCAATGGGTCGGGTCTTTCATTGATGGAGATCAGTCACCGTGCCAAAGACTTTCAGCCGGTGGTTGACGAAGCTGTAGCCCTTTTTAAAGAACTTCTCGAGATTCCCGAAGGTTATTCGGTTATTTTCCTTGGAGGCGGCGCCAGTTTGGAATTTTGCATGGTTCCCTATAATTTCATGGAAAAGAAAGCTGCTTATCTCAATACAGGTACCTGGGCCAAGAAGGCCATCAAAGAGGCAAAAGCATTTGGTGAGGTGGTCGAAGTAGCTTCTTCGGCAGATGCCAATTACTCATACATTCCTAAGGACTATACTGTGCCTGCGGATGCCGATTATTTCCACATTACTACAAACAACACTATTTTCGGTACGGAACTGAAAGAAGACCTGGATGTACCTGTACCCATGGTGGCAGATATGTCTTCGGATATTTTCTCCCGTCCGATCGATGTTTCCAAATACATCTGTATCTACGGTGGAGCACAGAAAAACCTGGCTCCTGCAGGGGTGACTTTTGTGATCGTGAAAGACGATGCGCTGGGCAAGATGTCCCGTTACATCCCTACCATGCTCAACTACAAGACTCATGTAGACAATGGTTCTATGTTCAATACTCCTCCTGTAGTGCCTATCTACTCAGCTATGCTCACGTTGCGCTGGATCAAGGCCAACGGTGGCGTGAAAGAGATGGAACGTCGTGCCATTGAGAAAGCAGACATGTTGTATGGAGAGATCGAACGCAACAAACTGTTTGTGGGCACAGCCGCTGCTGAAGACCGTTCCCGTATGAACATCTGTTTTGTGATGTCTCCCGAATATACCGAACTCGAAGCCGATTTCATGAAGTTCGCTACAGAACGTGGTATGGTAGGTATCAAAGGCCACCGTTCGGTAGGAGGATTCCGTGCTTCCTGCTACAACGCTATGCCGAAAGAAAGCGTACAGGCCTTGATCGACTGTATGCAGGAATTTGAAAAAATGCATTTGTAATTCACAAATATACCTGAATACGTAACGCAGATAGTCACAGGAATTCGTTTCCTGTGTCGGTCCGCGTTACTTTCTTTTTAGAATCTATTTACACACTTATGAAAATACTTGTTGCTACAGAAAAACCATTTGCCAAAGTGGCAGTAGATGGTATCCGCCAAGAGGTAGAAGGAGCAGGCTTTGAGCTCGTCCTGTTGGAGAAATACACAGATAAAGCACAATTGCTGGAAGCAGTTGCGGACGTACAGGCTATCATTATCCGCAGCGATATCATAGATGCTGAGGTATTGGATGCTGCCAAAGAGCTGAAGATCGTGGTGCGTGCCGGAGCCGGATACGACAATGTAGATCTGCAGGCTGCTACTGCAAAAGGAGTATGTGTCATGAATACTCCGGGACAGAATTCCAATGCTGTGGCCGAACTGGTACTGGGTATGATGGTAATGGCCGTGCGCAACTTCTACAACGGTACTTCCGGAACAGAATTGATGGGCAAGAAACTGGGTATCCATGCGTATGGTAATGTCGGACGCAATGTGGCCCGTATAGCCAAAGGTTTCGGTATGGAGATCTATGCGTATGATGCATTCTGCCCGAAAGAAGTGATCGAAAAGGACGGTGTGAAGGCACTTGACTCGGCAGAAGAACTCTACAAGACCTGTCAGTTTGTTTCCCTGCATATACCTGCTACTCCGGAAACTAAGAAATCGATCAATTACAACCTGCTGAAAGAGATGCCGAAAGGTGCTTTGCTGGTCAACTCCGCACGCAAAGAGGTGATTGACGAAGACGAACTGATCCGTCTGATGGACGAACGTGCAGATTTCAAGTATATCACTGATATCATGCCTGCTGCCGATGCCAAATTTACCGAACTGTTTGCCGGACGCTACTTCTCTACTCCCAAAAAAATGGGTGCGCAGACAGCGGAAGCAAATATCAATGCCGGTATTGCCGCGGCACAGCAGATCGTTGACTTCCTGAAAAACGGTAATACCCGTTTCCAGGTAAATTAATGTATCGCCAATCAGGTCTCTTTTTCTTTGTACGATTGGCAGCT
>DALZBD010000579.1:0-2497 GCA_031977515.1 Bacteroides sp.
TATAGTTGCTTTTCGAAGTTACAGGATACCGGCTTTCGGAGAATGTGAAGATAACACCGATCTGGGTATAACCCAACCAGCCTATGCACATCCCACTGGCCTACGCCTCGGAGAGGCAGTATGTCATAGCCCAGGGCAGAATGAAACGAAGCAAAGCGTAGTGTAATGGCACCCTGGGTTTACGTTCCGTCCCCGAGAGTGCGCCCCGGAGGGGCAATACTGTGTTTATATGTGTAAGTACTGCCTCTCCGAGGCGTAGGCTGGTGGGGATATGCAAGGTTGGTAAGATAATGTCAACTGAACTTTCAACTAAAATGAATGAGAACCATTTAGGTTGACTTAATTATATAATTTAGATCTTTGACTTGTCCTGAGTTGTCCTGAAAATGTGTCTCGTCCTGAATTTGGTGGTTTTTCACCAAATTCAGGACGAGACAACCTGGCTATATCAAGCGGGTCACCTACATCAATCACCTATCCAATCGACCTGATTATATCATTTCCTATTGGAAAAATTAGAAATATCCGCTTGCAATCGGCCGCTTTCCACTCACTCATACACAACTCGCTGTGCCGGGTACCACCCGCTTCTATAAGGTGTACAAACAGGTACAATACCACTTTTTCAGATTTTCATACTTGTTATTACCCTATCTCTCTGCCTGTATCCAATTATTTTTGTCGTGTCGGAAACCTCCGGCTACGTATACTATGAGAATAGAAAAACCTATGTCAAACCAAAATCTGAAGCAGATGAAAACAACACACACCTCCCTGAAGACATAACTGATTCCGTGATACCCTGTACTTCTTTTCTGGGGAAGAGGTGCGGGACTAACCTATATGTACTATTTATCTATAAAACTAATATGTATGAAACATTTTACAAAACTATTGATTGTACCGCTTCTGGCCTTCTTCTCCTGCTCGCAGCAGGCAGATGAAGCCTGGGAAATCGATGAATTTCCCACGGACCCCGAGACCCATACGGTAGGTATGAAACTGAGTGCGGCCGCCGTACAGAACTTTTCCGAAATGGGCATTACCGAAGTCGGTGTCTATGTCTATCTCAAGGACTCGCTCGTCTTCGGAAAGAATCTTTCCGTAAGTGAAGGTAACCTGCAGGTAGAACTTCCCCTCGGGGAGACCTTGCACACCTTTGTGATCGCGAATGCAGACGAGATGATCGATACCGACAGCCTTTCCAAAGTGATGGTGCGTCAGGATGTCGGTATGCAAAAAGAGGTATACCTGTCGGATATTACAGAATTTGCTTCCGACAATTCGGTCACCAGTCTTCCCATCGAACTGAAACGCCTGGTAGGTCAGGCCGTATTCCAGCCCAGAGAGACCGAAGAGCAGATCCGGGCCATCACTCAATTTGATCAGTTGAGCCTCACCTTTACCAATGTAGGAGTTGCCTATAAAATACAGTCGGGTGAGTGTGTGCAGGAAGACCGCACGGTGGTCACAGACAAGGCTGCCGGCTTCAGTGCCTTTGTCTATTCACTGCCCACAGTGAGCGGTAGCAACCGCACATCCATCGATGTCGTGTATCTGAAAGACGAGCAGGAGATCACCCGCACCAACAGTCCGCTGGATGCAGGCATAGCGTTCGAACCCTCCAAACGTTCCATCGTCTATATGCCTATCCTCGAAGATGCCTATCTGACCAACGGATGGAGCTATAGGGCCGGAGCAAAAAGTGTAGCACCCCTCAGCCGGTCATTTACAATAGAAGAATCTGAATTTTAAAACAGAACTTTCATGAGAAAAAATATATTATACACGGTGGCAGGACTGACTATCCTGCTCAGCGCATACGCCTGCTCCGAAGACGATACATACTCCACCTCCGTGGTGAAAGAGATTGAACTGTTTCTCGACGATCAACCCTGGGCGTTGAGTCCCGGATCAGACAACAAACCTCTTTTTATCTATACGGCCGAGGGAGAACCCTTTTCCAACTACTCATCGCTCTACCGTTTTCAGTTGCCCAATGGCAAATACAGAGTGGTATCTACCACACAAACCGATTCCATACCCCATCCGGCCCATCTCGATGAGATTGTGATCCCTCAGGACAAGGAAGCAAAGTTCAAGTTTGCCGCGTCGGCACCGGTCGAATACAATTCTCCGTTCGAGGAGCCACTGACTGCCCGTATGTATACCCGCACCGGTGTGCTGCGCCTGAGATCCACCGACCGGAAAGCAGACAAGAGCTACTCCACCGTACGTGCCATTGTGTCTACACCGATCTCGGGCTATAAACTGTCGGACGCCCTGTTTATACAGGAACCTACAGAAGTGAGCCGGGATAGAGCTACCACCAGTGGAGGGGTGAACTACACAGACGATTTCGTTTTGTTTGAAACAGGAACAATCGGTGAAAATGTATCTGTACGTATCGACTACCTGGATCAGAACAACGCGGTGATCCAGTCCAAGATACTGGACGGATCATTCCCGGTACTGGCCAACGATACGACACAGATCT
>DALZBD010000580.1:0-2496 GCA_031977515.1 Bacteroides sp.
AGCCAGACTGTTACAATCGGTAGTCAATCACGCATCGATGTCACTCTGAGGGAGTCTTCTCATATGCTGGACGAAGTGGTAGCAATCGGGTATGCCAAAGTGAAACGCAGAGACCTGACAGGTTCTTCGGTATCAGTAGGTGCCGACGAATTGCGTATGTCTCCCGTGACCACAGCCGCACAGGCACTTGCCGGTAAGGCGGCAGGAGTACAGATCGTTACTTCCAGTGGAGCTCCCGGAGCCGATATCAACATCACCGTACGTGGAGGTACCTCCATTACACAAGGTACAGATCCTCTTTATATCGTAGATGGTTTTCAGATGGAAAACGGTCTGCAGAATGTAGATATCAATGATATTGAAAGTATCGATGTGATGAAAGATGCTTCTGCTACTGCCATTTACGGTGCGCGCGGTTCGAACGGGGTAATTCTGATCACGACCAAATCGGGTAAATCCGGAAAGACCGAGGTTTCTTACAACGGATTTGTCAGCTTCGACAGACTGGGGAAAAAACTGAATCTGTTGGGCGTAGAAGATTACGTCAAATACCAGTATGAGTTTCAATCCCTTCGTGGCGGACAGAACGAATTTGCCAATCTGTTTGGCGGGGATGTGAATGCTGCCGATTTCTATACCGGTGCTTACGACCGTATCGCTAAAGAGTATGGCAACCGGGCAGGTATCGACTGGCAGGATCAGGTGTTTGGAGATACCGGGGTGACACAAAATCACAATGTGAACATAAGTGGTGGCAGCGATAAGACCCGGTATATGTTCAGCTACAACTACACCGGACAGGATGGTATCATGGACAAAACCGGATACCAGCGCAACAACATCCGTACAAAGATCAATCATGAACTCTGGAAAGGAGTACGTTTTGATTTTTCTTCCAACCTGCAGATGACTAAATTAGACGGAGGTGGTTCGCTGGGTGGTAAACTCAAACAAACCATTCTTCAGCCCATTACCGGAGGTATCCGTTGGACCAACGAGCAGATGCTCGGTAGCGATCTGGGTACAGAACTGTCCGATATCATGGGAGACCCCAATTACGATGCCAATAACCCGATCCTGGACAATCTGGCCATAACAAACGAAAAGTATACACGTCTGGTGACTGTGAATGCCGGACTGGAAATAGATATACTCAAAGACCTGACCTTCCGCACAGCTGGTAGTTATCTCTGGCAGCAGGTACGTCACGACTATTGGGACGATGGCTCTACCAAACAGGCAAAGTCCAACGATAGCCCCTATGGCTATGGATACCGCAACAACAGTGAGAAATTCTCCTGGCAGGTGACAAATACCCTGAACTATGCATTTAGTTTGTCTGAGATTCACCGTTTCAATGTATTGGTAGGACAGGAAACCTACTACATGGAGACCATGAAACTGGACAACGAATACCGCAAGTTCTCCGATGGAAACTTCGGACTCAATGATGTGAAGATGGGTACACCCTATTCCCGTGCATCGGACAAGACAAAGATGGGGCTGGTATCTGTATTTGGCCGTCTTTCTTATAACCTCAAAGATCGTTACCTCTTTACTGGTACACTGCGTGGTGACGGTTCTTCCAAATTTGCCAGAGGCAATCAGTGGGGGTATTTCCCCTCAGCTTCCGCGGCATGGCGTATCTCTGAAGAAGCCTTTATGGAACGTGCAGAGTTTGTAAATAATCTCAAACTGCGTATCGGTTACGGAACTTCCGGTAACAACAACATCAAAGACAATATGTATGCTACCACCTACGGTTCAGGTGTATACGGATACAACGGAAACGAATACATCACCTATGTTCCCGGTACTACATTGGGTAATCCCGCTTTGAAATGGGAGAAAACCACGACCACCAACCTGGGAATAGATGTTTCGTTGTTCAACAGCCGTCTCAACTTCTCTGTAGATTGGTACAACAACGAATCCAACAACCTGTTGGTATCAAACAAAATACCTACCTCTACCGGATATTCTACCCAGATTCAGAACCTCGGTTCCATCCGTAACCGCGGAGTAGAGATCGTATTGAATACACTCAATGTACGTACCAAAGGATTTACCTGGTCTACCGACTTTAATATCGCCTTCAATCGCAACAAAGTACTGGATCTATACGGAGACGATGACATTACCAGCTGGATTCAGGACTACGAAAGCAGAATGGGATATAAGATTGAAGTTGGAAAACCTCTCGGACAATTCTACGGTTTGCAGTACGACGGAATTTATAAAACTTCCGACTTTACGCAGAATGCCGATGGCTCTTATACATTAAAAGACGGTATACCTTACCTGAAAGGAACAGTTCGTGACAATGTACGTCCGGGAGATGTCAAATACAAAAATATAGAAGGAGAGGTCGATGACGACGGAAATCCTGTATACTCCATCAACGACCGTACCGTAATCGGAAGTGCACAGCCCAAGTTTACCGGAGGTATGAACAATACCTTTGCTTACAAAGGCTTTGACCTGAGTGTCTTTATG
>DALZBD010000581.1:0-2495 GCA_031977515.1 Bacteroides sp.
TCATAGAGGCCATCCTGCGGATCGACGACAAACTCACACAATTGGTTGCCGGCCATCGCAGGCAGCTGCGGTTGATAGAAAGCCTGACAGAGGTGTAGGAAGCAAACTGTGCATTTGTTGCGGTCTATGGGTAGGTCCTATTGTCATCTCTATAGCGTATGAGTCAGTAGGGGCGGGAGAATCAGAAATAAATGATCGTTTCCGGTGTATCTTTTCCGGAATTTATTAGTTTTGCAGACAACAATGTTCTGATTAAAACCTACTATCCATGAATCGACTGCTTGCTATTTTTCTATGTATTTTTATCTCCGGATGTCTGTGTGCACAGGGAGAGTATGAAAAAAAACAGTTTGTATCCCAGCAGGGAACTCTCAATTATCGTTTGCTAAGGCCGGATGCTGAAGCCGGACAGGAAAAATATCCACTGATCCTTTTTCTACATGGTGGTGGTGAACGCGGTAGTGACAATGAGAAACAACTCTCACACGGCAGTGAGATGTTTCGCAATCCGGTAAACCGCGAAAAATATCCGGCGTATGTGCTTTATCCGCAATGCCCCGAAGAGGGATACTGGGCCTATCGCAATCGCCCTGAAACATTTGCTCCTGCTCAAATGCCCTCTGGAGAGCCTGTCACACCTGTGATGATGCTTGTAAAAGGGCTGCTGGATGAATATCTCAGCCTGCCGGATGTAGATACGGACCGCATCTATGTCATTGGACTTTCTATGGGTGGTATGGGAACGTTTGATCTGGTTATTCGCTACCCGGAGGTGTTTGCAGCTGCCATACCCATTTGCGGAACTGTCAACCCCAGTCGACTGGAAGCTGCAAAGAGTGTGAGTTTCCGTATTTTCCATGGCGATAAGGACAGTACGGTACCGGTAGATGGTTCACGCGAAGCCTACAAAGCCCTGAAGAGGGCCGGTACAAATGTGGAATATATTGAGTTTCCCGGTGTGAATCACGACAGTTGGACGCCTGCTTTCAATTATCCCGGCTTTATGGAGTGGTTGTTTGAGAAAAGGAAGAAGTGGTAAGTTATAAGTGGTAAGTAGGGCAATCCTTATTAAGGGAGGGTGTGTCAAAAGACATTTCTGACCGTTGGCATACCCTCATGAACTCTATTTGTAATCTCCGTTGGCTTGGATCAATTGGATCAGCTTTTCCACAGCTTCCTCTTCGGGAATGTTCTTTTCGATACATTCTTTCTTTTTATACAGGCTGATCTTTCCCCGTCCGGCACCTACGTATCCATAATCCGCATCGGCCATCTCGCCCGGTCCGTTTACGATACACCCCATAATACCTATTTTCAGACCTTTCAGGTGTGAAGTGGCGGCTTTGACACGCGCAATGGTGGTTTGCAGGTCGAACAGCGTACGTCCGCAGCCCGGACAGGAGATATACTCCGTCTTGCTGGTGCGTACCCGCCCCGCCTGTAGTATACCGAATGCAGTGGCATCCACCAGGGTATGAGGCAGGCTGCCCTGATTGTACAGGAAGATGCCGTCGCACAAGCCATCTAAGATCAGTGCTCCCATATCCGCGGCAGATCTGATCTGCAGATTTTCCGCCTCTTCTTCCGCATATTGCTGGAAAAAGACAACCGGATTTTCTATTCCCTCCTGCATGAGTCTGTGTACAAGTGCTCTGTGTTCGCCCAGCCGGTTGATGTGATTGCTTTGTGAGATCACAACCACTTCCGGATGAACTTTGAGGCAGGCAAGTATACTATCTGTCAGCTGGTCACAAGGCAGAAAAAGGAATTTGAGCTTTGCAGGAGAGTGATGCAGTTGGTCGAGTTGCTGGTAATTGAATGCCGGCCAGGTATCCGGTATACCCAGCCAGATCTCCGCATCGAGGATGTATTGTATGTCCGGTTGGGGTATCTGGGGCAGTTTACGGCCTGTATACAGATAATCCGGTCTGAATTGGGGATCAAACTCATAATCGTCATCCAGCCTTGCCGAAACTACTACCGGTAGCTGATCGCCTCCTATGTTGTATACGGCGCGTGTCTGGCGCCTTGCAGGAGACAGGTAGTTGAATGCAGGGGCTGTCGTAGCTTCTATAGCGGGATGTCCCTGCCGGGAGAGTATATGATCACGTAATTTCCTTGCCACAGGAATTTCCACTTCCGGTTCTTCACTGAGCGAGACCCGGATCGTATCGCCTAAGCCATCGGAAAGCAATGCTCCGATGCCCAGAGCCGACTTGATGCGTCCGTCTTCTCCGTCACCTGCTTCCGTAACACCGAGGTGCAGGGGGAAAGTCATTCCTTCCTGCTGCATCACGTGGGCCAGCAAACGTACCGTCTTTACCATCACTACCGTATTGGAGGCTTTGATGGAGATCACTACATCTGTGAAATCTTGTTCCACGCAGATCCGGAGAAATTCCATACAGGACTCTACCATACCTTCCGGTGTGTCGCCATACCGGGACATGATGCGGTCGGAGAGAGAGCCGTGATTGACCCCGATGCGTATGGCC
>DALZBD010000582.1:0-2492 GCA_031977515.1 Bacteroides sp.
CCATGAAGTGGTTAGATAAATACGAAGGTATATTGTTGGTGTGCAACTATACAGTAGGACAGGCTGATACAGATAATACTTTTGCATCTATGCGGGACAATGGATCGCATATTATCTCTTTCAATATGCGTCTGGTCGATCCAGGTGATCGTAAAGTGACTCTGGAAGAGGTCTGTGACGAAATGCGCCGTGACCTGGCTACCTATCCGGAGTTTAATAAGACTCAGGTAATTCTGGGAGGAAGTACCAGTGGTATTGCAGGGCAGGCAAGTGCGGACTTTGAGATCTACGGGTATGATATGGAAGCGACAGACTCCTTGGCTGCTACTTTGAAACGTGAGTTGATGGCAGTGAAAGGGGTGTCTGAAGTAAATATCAGCCGTGGAGATTATCAACCGGAATTTCAGGTGGAATTTGATCGGGAAAAACTGGCAATGCATGGTCTCAATCTGGCTACAGCCGGTACCTATCTGAGAAATCGTTTCAATGGTTCTACGGCTTCTCAGTATAGAGAGGATGGAGAAGAGTATGATATCAAGGTGCGTTACAGTCCGGAGTTCCGTACCAGTCTCGAATCCATAGAGAATATTCTGATCTATAACAATCAGGGGCAATCCGTACGCGTAAAAGATATAGGTAAAGTTGTAGAGAAATTTGCTCCTCCTACCATTGAACGTAAAGACCGTGAACGTATTGTAACCGTATCAGCCATCATCTCAGGAGCTGCTTTGGGAGATGTGGTAAAAGACGGGCAGGCCATCATTGAAGAAATGGAGATACCTATCGGTATTTCTATTCAGGTAGCCGGTTCTTACGAAGACCAGCAGGAATCTTTCCAGGATCTGGGAGTATTGGCCGTATTGATCGTTGTGCTGGTATTTATCGTAATGGCGGCACAGTTCGAATCCCTGACTTATCCGTTTATCATTATGTTCTCTCTTCCCTTTGCATTCAGTGGAGTACTGATGGCTCTCTTCTTCACAGGAAGTACGTTGAGTGTAATGAGTCTGTTGGGAGGAATCATGCTGATCGGTATTGTAGTGAAGAACGGTATCGTGTTGATCGACTACATTATTCTTTGTCGTGAGCGTGGTATGGCGGTCATCAATTCAGTAATCACTTCCGGAAAGAGCCGTTTGCGTCCGGTACTTATGACTACTGCCACTACCGTGTTGGGTATGATCCCGATGGCGTTTGGCGGTGGTGAAGGATCGGAAATGTGGAGTCCGATGGGTATCGCGGTAATTGGTGGGCTGACAGTTTCTACTATCCTTACGTTGGTGCTGATACCTACTCTTTATTGTACATTTGCAGGAACAGGTATCAAACGTCAACGTAGAAAAATGAAGAAACAACGTGAGATGGCCGAATATTTCGAAGCCCATAAGCATGAGATAATTAAAAAATAAGATTCATATATTTGTCACATGAATACCTGAACTTATTCAGGTATTCACGGGCAAATCTTAATAGTATAGTTTATGAAATCTGTAATGATCACATTTGACCAGGCCTATTACGAGCGTATAATTGCTCTTCTGGATCGTATGAATTGTAGAGGATATACATATTTTGACCGTGTACAGGGACGTGGCAGTAAAACGGGGGAGCCTCACTACGGAAGCCATGCATGGCCGGCGATGAACTCAGCGATCATCACAGTAGTTGATGATGCTAAAGTTGACCCTTTACTGGAAGCATTGAGTAAGATGGATAAAATGACCGAACAGCTGGGACTGAGAGCCTTTGTCTGGAATATTGAGAAAACCATCTGAAAAAACAGGGGATAAATATAGAAGAGGGAGATTGCTTGTTTCAGACAATCTCCCTCTTTTTTAATGGCTTTTTGTATCTTTACAGAAGATAGGATGCGTCTTGGACAAATCTTCAAACAAGTTTGAGCTTTGCCACTCGACTTTCACTATCTTTAAAGAATATAGGATGCGTCTTAGTATAGAAATCAAACAAGTTTGTTTCTCTACGTTCGACTTTCACTATCTTTGCAGACAATATGGAATATATATCTGCATGAAAAACTACTTGAAAAGCTCACTTGCTATGAGCCTCCTGATACTGGCGGTACTGATTGCTTTGCATCAACTCCCGGTTTTTTCAGTGGGTGGCGTTTCTCTTCGTCGTGTGGATATCCTGAGTGAACTTCGACGTCCTGCAGATCTCGTGCTGATAGAAGATACGTTGTTACTACCCCCTCCTCCCAAACCGGCTTTTATAGACACCTGCCCTCCGGGAATGATATGTATCGAGGATTATAGTGATTCTACAGCAAGAGGTATGTTGCCTTTCTATCAGGCTTTGAATAGTCTGGGTGCGGAAAAGAATTGGGTGCGTATCGCTGTGTTTGGCGACTCTTTTATTGAAGCGGATATATTCACAGCTGACCTTCGGGAAATGTTGCAGGAGAAATACGGTGGATGTGGAGTCGGTTTTGAACCGGTGACTTCGGCTGCTCCCGGATTCCGGCCTACCGTACA
>DALZBD010000583.1:0-2484 GCA_031977515.1 Bacteroides sp.
TGTACCTGGCAAACATTTCAATACCTGATAATTCTTAGCCTGACGGCTATGCCCGTCAGGGCTGGTAGGGATAAACCATTATCTGTCTTTCTATCTATACTTCCTGTTCTTCCTGTTTTTGGATATCTTCCAGTATCCCGCACTCACCAGGCCTTTCAGTATGGCCGAGATCGTAATGGCCCACCAGACCCCCTGAATGCCTATACGTGGAGCCAGCCACAGTGCCAGCGGTATGCGTGCAAAGTTAAACACCATACTGATGATGGCAGGTGGCAGGGTTTTGCCATACCCGTTCCACATCCCCAGCGTGGTGGTTTCGAGCATCATAAAAAGCTGGCAGAATGCCATCACATACAGGTATTCGCCTCCGGCAATTTTCGCCTCGGCCTCCGGTACCAGTATACCGAATATATCCGTTCCCAGCCTGATAAACACAACAGTAATGACCACTCCCAGAGACAACAGGGTACTCAGCACATACCGGTAGGCTTTTTGTGTACGATCCAGCTTTCCGGCGGCATAATTCTGTGCCACAAAAGTGGCCAGAGCTACAGAAAAGCCCTGAGAGGCCACAAACGTAATGCCCTCGATCTGGCTTCCGGTGGTCTGGCTCATTACGCCCAGATGCCCTCCGTATTCCGAAGCAATACGGGCCACGAAGAAATTGATCACCGCAAAGAAACCATTCATCAGCGCAATGGGCGTGCCCAGTTTGAAAATACGCAACACATACTCTTTCCGTAGTTTCACGAAATAAGTAAACCGGTCGAGAATACCGTTGGGACGTTTCATTTGCCAGACAAACAGAAGGAATACCAACACCTCGGAAAGGCAGGTAGCCAGTGCAGCCCCCTGTGTACCCATTCCTTCCAGTGGACCTATACCAAATATCAGGATAGGGTCGAGGATAATGTTGCAGACCAGCCCCGAACTCATCAGGTAGAAAGGGATGGTGGTGCGTCCCGCTCCGTTGTAAACACCCGAAAAAGTGTAAGACAGGTAAAAGAAAGGGATTCCCACCATCACGATTTGCAGGTAGTGGGTTGCCATAGCTGCAATGTCTGCCTCAAGTTTGTAGAAGGATACAATGGTGGGAGCAGTGAGGATCAACAATACGGAAAACGCCACACTCAGCAGTCCCGATATGGTGACAGCATGTGAAGCATACTTCCTGGCCCTGTCTATCTCTTTCCTTCCTATCGATTGGGCGATGCTGATCTCTGCCCCTGTCTTTCCGATGAGCGCCAGAGAAGACATGATCCATGTAATGATACCCACCGCCCCGATGGCAGCCAGTTCACGACTTCCCAACCGACCCACCCAGGCCATATCGGTCAGCGTATACGCCATCTGTATAAAACCAGTGGCCATCAGTGGCATAGCCAGCCCCACGATCTGTTTGTAGATCTTTCCTTCGGTAAGATTTTTGATTCCTGATTGTGACATGATAGCTACTTATCCTGTATAAACATTCTTTTTTTATGAATCTGCAAAGATAAGGATAAGAAATCTTCCGGGTTTGTTTCCCCGGCTCAAATAATTTTATTCAAGGGATTATAGTTTTATTTAACAGAGTGGAGTAGGATATTCCTTTTCCGAATCGTCATTGGGTGGTTTTTCATTTCAGGGACTTTTGGGACAGATCGGTCCGGACGACGATCATTTGTTTTTCAATGGAGACACTATCGGTTATTTCGGCATTGACCCAATTATCCCGATGTCCCCTCCATACTTGCCCAATCTACAAAGAAGATTTTAAAAATTCACCCAATGCTTCCATAGACATGTTTTTATCGATTATTTTACCCGTGCTGTCTATTAAAAAAGTAGTAGGAAAAACTTGTATGGAAAGTCTTCCGGACTCCGTTCCATCCTTGTCCCAATATTGTTTCCATACAAGTTTTTCGTTGGCGATCACCTCTTCCCAATCCTGTTTATTTTTTGTCAGATCTACAGATATGCCCACTATTTCAAATCCGCTATCACTATATTGCCGGTACAAATCTCTCATATCACCGAACTGTGCCCGGCAGGGTCCACATCCACTGTACCAGAAATCGACTAAAGTAAATTTGTTTTCAAGAAAAATATGAGACGACAGATCTTCATTATCTGCATTCTGGCAATTAAAACGCGGGAATGGCTGGCCTACGGAAAGTTGTTTACTACTTTGTAGTTTACCGTGTAAAATTTCACCGGCATATCCATTTCTCAGTGTTTCCGAAAAGGCATTATAAACAGAATCGAATATAGGCTCATACCCCCAATTCATCAGCCTGGCAAGGGTCCAGAATGCGATTTTTGAGTCCGGATTCTCTTTTGCATATTCTAACAATGTACGGTCACTCGCATCATAGATAGCTTTCATCTCCTCACTCAACATCAGCCTAACTGATTCAGGCAGGTTACCCTCATAAAGTTGATACAAACTATCTCTTTTTTGTTCATGAGATTCATCCCTGGCACGTATGTCTTTATAAAAAG
>DALZBD010000584.1:0-2483 GCA_031977515.1 Bacteroides sp.
CGGTGTACACGATACAATTTTCTTCTATGAACACCACATATCCCATCTGAGTCAAATGTTTCTCTTCTACAGTCAACGGCAGGATAGCTCCGTTGGGACAGACTTCTCCACATACCGTACAGTCGAAGTTGCAGAATCCTTTTTCAAAATTAATCGTAGGCTGCATCACACCACTCAGGCCATACTCCATAAAGGCCGGTTTGATGATACGTGACGGACACTTGCTTACACACAAATGACAAGCTGTGCAACGCGACTGAAAATGTTTCAGGCTCACAGATCCCGGCGGGGTGATAGGATGTTCTGTCTGATAAGGCGTACCCTCACCAGTCAGCAGCGACTGTGTTTTTGCAAGTACTTTGTGAGCGACAGTAGCAGTAGTCACCCCTGCCAGAAGAAATCTTCTTTTGGCTGTATCCATAGGCTTATCCGCATTCTTTGTCAGGGAAGGAGAGTAGGAGAGTGCCTGTTGACGACAGGTATCCAAACAGTTGAAACAAGCCACACACCTGCTGTTGTCCACGGTGTGTCCCTTGCTGTCTATACAGGAGGCTTTACAGACAGATGCACATTTTCCACACCCGTTGCAACGGTCCCGATCTATCCGTACACGGAAAAGGGAAAAACGACTCATCAGCCCGAGGGTGGTACCTACCGGACAGATGGTATTACACCATATACGCCCGTTTTTTCCTGCCAGAAAACCGATCCCGAACAAAGTCAGAAGGGCTACTGCAAAAGATACATATTCGCGGACAGAAACCTCTACCCGATAAAAAGTATAATTGCCATAACCGGAGAAAATCGACTCCAACAGGTTATTCCCCAACATGTAAAGTGGCCTGAACAGGTTGACCACTATACGTCCGTATGCACTGTAAGGATCTGTCAGCGACAGCAGTAAACTAAAACCCAATAAAGAGCCAATCACAACGACAACCAGGATACCCCAACGCAACCCTGTCTTTGCAGGGCTATATCTATATCTTTTCTTTTTTCCAAGACTTCCTGAAAGCCGGCCTGCTATATCCTGATAGATTCCCAGCGGACATACAGATGAGCAATAAATCCGCCCGAAAAGCAATGTCAATACTCCCCAAGCAATCAGGATAATCACACTCAGCGAGAGTAACGCAGGAACAAGCTGTATCTGTGCCAACCATTGAAACTGCTGAGGGATCAGTCCGGCAAAATCCAGAAAATAGAATGTAACCAGTATAAAAACGATAAGTGAAACTGTGCCCCGAAGCAATTTTAATCTGTTTTCTTTCATGAAAAACCCATTTTTAAAGTTTTGAGTTCTGAGTTCTAAGTCTGCAGACTCAATACTTTGTATCCCTACGTCGGTTGTTTATTTTCTTTTGAAGGCGATATACTTGTAGAGACGCAATACTTTGCGTCTCCAGACTCCAGACTGTAAACTCAAAACTCAGAACTTAAAACTTAATTCTCTTCACATTCAGTTTATCCAGATCCATGGTTCCGAGTTTTAGAGATTCTCCGTTGGCCAGATGTCCTACTGTATCTAATGGCATCTCACGTACCTGGTTGAAAAAGCGTGCCGCCGCCGTATCCACAGCTACAATATCCGGAGAGATAAACAAGCCTTTTGCCAGCACCACATCAGCTTCCGAACGTCCTCTCGGGCCATTGGTCTTCATAATGCGATATGCATCCACCACATTCAGTACAGCTTTTTTCTGCAACGTACATATATCTGCTATACATTGCTGGAGGTCATTCTGATGAAAGTATCCGCGATCCCACACAATCCCCATATGATTTTTCATAGAGATGGTCAGATTGGCTCCTCCGTGATTCTTCAGAATAGGTACATTGATCCACACATCACAGTTCATGATGGCCTCATGGATCTTAGCCGATTTCAGTTTTTTACCCTGAGGAAGATTCACCGAACGATAGTAAGATTCCAGGTGAGCAGGCATCACCTTTGCTCCCGCAGCTTTGGCAGCAGCCTCGATACCACTGTTTTTGTAGCACTTCTGCCAATCGTCACAGGTATGATCGAACACAGTCACCTCCCTGGCCCCCGCGGCAAAGCATTGCTTCACAATCTCAGTGACCAGCTTCGGATTCGTATTTCCTGCCAGTTCGGGAACTTTGTCCCAACCGATATTCGGCTTGACAACGACTTTCTGACCCGATTTGACAAACTGCTTCATTCCACCCATCTCTTCGATGGCTTTACGAAACATCGCATCCGGTTCGCCTCCCATGACAGCAACCAGATCCACATTGGCATTGTTTTCGTCCAGAAAGGTCTGTTTGAGCAGCTCCATCGCTTCCGATCGTTGCACAGTAGCCACAGCACCTGCAATGGCAACCGTCTTCAAGAAATTTCTTCTGTCCATCTCTGTTCAGGGTTTATAAATATCAGTTTACAAAAAGGATGCAAACCAATAAAAATTAATATCTGTAAGGTAACTTCAACGTTCCCTTGGCTTACTCATTAAATAAGGGTC
>DALZBD010000585.1:0-2471 GCA_031977515.1 Bacteroides sp.
TCCGGATGTATTTATTTTATTCTGGACAGAAACGGAAAAGATGCTATACACAGAATGTTTAAAAACTGTGCATAGCATCTTCTGCTTTTTATATAGAGAACGATTTTATCTCTCCTGTTTTTCAGATTTCACTTTACCAAGAGTGTGAATCTTCCCGGGGATAAAAATCTTCTTTTGTTGCATGAGAGATTATTTCCCCTTTTTCGGTTTGCGACGTGCCCATCCTTCTTCGCTGAAGTCGGGTTCGGGTTGGTTGAAGAACTGTTTCCAGTCGTCTTGCTTTTTAGGACCACGCGCATTATTATATCCTCTTTCTTCGCGGCTCGCTTTTTTCTTTCCCTCTTTGGAAGAAGAACGGGCAGGTTTTTCAGAGGAAGAATAGCGATTGCTTCCCGGATTACCATAACTTCTGTTTCCGGTGGCGTTTCCGCCTCTGCCGGCAGTTGCAGATTGTTTCCTGCCTTTAGAGCGATTGTCTCCTGCTGTAGCATTGTCTTCACTGGCAATCTCTACCACTACTTTCCGTCCATTCCATTTGGCCTGATTCAGGGCATTTACTACAGATTGTGCCTGCTTTTCTTCTACCTCGAAGAAAGAAAAACTTTTCATCAGGTCGATACGTCCCAGTTCTACCCGGCGTTCCGTATTGCGGTTGAGCAGTTCTATCAGCTCGCTTGGGAAAAACTGGTCTGCTTTGCCCAGACTGATAAACAGACGTGTATAGCCTTCCTGTGAGCGGCGTGGTGAGCGGCCACCCTCACGGCCATCCCTGCTGTCACGTCCTCTGCGATCATCCGTAGGGGATTCTATATCCTGACGGTCTCTGTAGTATTCGATGAAACGGTTGAATTCCCTGGAGGCCACGCGCTTGATGAGGTCTTCTTTGCTGAGCCATTCCAGTTTGCGGTAGATCTCAGGCATGAATTCATTGATCTCTTCTTCGTTTACCTTTACCTTTTCCAGATCGTCGATTACCTTGATCAGCTGCTTCTGGCAGATCTGCTGGCTGGTAGGCATCTCTCCGGCAATAAACTTCTTGGAGAGGATCCGTTCGATCTCCCGCATTTTTCCTTTCTCGCGGAGGTTGATGATGGCGATGGAAGTTCCGGTCTTACCCGCTCTTCCGGTACGTCCGCTGCGGTGAGTATAGCTTTCCGTATCATCGGGCAGACCGTAATTGATCACGTGAGTGAGGTCGTCTACGTCGAGGCCACGGGCGGCTACATCCGTTGCCACGAGGATCTGCAGGTTGCGGATGCGGAACTTCTGCATCACCGCATCGCGTTGTGCCTGAGAGAGTTCTCCGTGCAGCGAATCTGCATTGTATCCCTCCTGCATCAGTTTGTCAGCGACCTCCTGAGTTTCTTTGCGCGTACGGCAGAAGATGATACCATAGATCTGCGGATAGTAGTCTACCACGCGTTTCAGGGCAGCGTATTTGTCTTTGGCATGCACCATATAGACAACGTGCTTTACGTTGCTGTTTCCTTCGTTTTTGCGGCCTATGGTGATCTCTCTGGCATTTCTCAGGTAGTTCTTTGAGATGCGTGCGATGGCGGGGCTCATGGTGGCCGAGAAAAGCAGGGTATTGCGCTCTTCGGGTACACCTGCAAGGATCGCGTTGATGCTATCGGTGAAGCCCATGTTGAGCATTTCGTCTGCTTCGTCCATTACCACGTTGTTTACCTGTGCCAGGGATACGGTCTTGCGTTCCATCAGGTCGATGAGTCGTCCCGGCGTAGCTACGATGATGTGTACACCACGTTTCAGACTACGTATCTGACTGTCTATGGACGATCCTCCGTATACCGGAAGTACTTTCAGTCCGTCTACATATTTGGAATAGTCGCTCAAGTCACCTGCTATCTGCAGACAAAGTTCGCGGGTAGGACAAAGTATAAGGGATTGCGGAACACGGTTCCGGATATCGATCTTTTGTATGAGGGGGAGGCCAAAAGCGGCAGTTTTTCCTGTTCCCGTTTGTGCCAGGGCAACGATGTCGTTGTTTTCTCCTAATAAATACGGGATGACTTCTTCTTGTACGGGCATGGGATTCTCATATCCCATCTCTTCAATTGCCCGGCGTATCTCAGCAGAGACGCCAAGCTCTTCAAAATTCTTCATTAATATAGTAGTATCTCTTTATTTTTCGGGCACAAAGATACGATAAAGTTATGAGGAATCTTATAATTTGCTCAAATAAAATAATTTATAGCTGCCGGATAGTAGGGATAGGGAAGGAGTGGGGCTGGAAAAACCGGGGTTGTTTGTGGGGAAATGGAGAGGTTCGGAGTCAGGTTTATTTGCTATTCCGGAAGGTGTCTGAAAAATCCGGATACTTTTTGGCTTAGTTGTAGATTGTAGGTGGTTTTCTTTACCCCAGTCCTTTCCTGATATCACTGACCGAAAGCCCGGAGGGCATCGCCGTCAGGCTAAGGATTACCAGCCCCGTAGGGGTTGTCTGTTTGTAG
>DALZBD010000586.1:0-2469 GCA_031977515.1 Bacteroides sp.
GTTATCAAACACATATGTCCCATTTATGGGTAACATTACAGGAACATAGCACCCCGATGGGGCGCATCTATGTGGGAATCTATGCTGTCCCCGCGCTTCCGCACGGGGCTACAAACAGGCAACCGCGATGAGGCTATAAACATCTGATTACTTCCTCTTTATTATCTGTTGTATATTTCTCCCCAGAAGTAGATAATTCCTCTCTTGCTATCCTTCATAAATCCCTGATCGATGATACATTTCAAGCTCTTTTTTGTAACTTTGCACCCGGATTTTTTCCGCGCGACACGAAGTTGTATCATTAAAATCAATAAATATATGAGCAAGAAAGCCCTCTTAATGATCCTCGACGGCTGGGGGATCGGTAATCAAGGAAAAGCTGACGTTATTTTCAATACTCCCACTCCTTACTGGGACTACCTGGTAAAGACTTATCCAAACTCCCAACTACAGGCCAGTGGCGAAAACGTAGGTCTGCCCGACGGACAGATGGGTAACTCGGAAGTAGGTCACCTCAATATCGGTGCCGGTCGCGTATTGTATCAGGATCTGGTAAAGATCAACCTGGCTTGTCGCGACAACAGTATTCTGCAGAATCCGGGGATCGTTTCCGCTTTCTCCTATGCCAAAGAGAATGGGAAGAACATCCACTTCATGGGACTGACCTCCGACGGGGGTGTACACAGTTCACTGGATCATCTGTACAAACTGTGCGATATCGCCAAAGAATACGGTCTGGACAATGCATACATCCACTGCTTCATGGACGGTCGCGATACCGACCCCAAGAGCGGAAAAGGATTTATCGAGCAACTGGACGCATATACCCAGGCATCTGCCGGAAAGATCGCTTCGATCATCGGCCGTTACTACGCCATGGACCGTGACAAACGTTGGGAACGCGTAAAAGAAGCCTATGACCTGCTGGTAAACGGCACAGGCAAGAAAGCGACGGATATGGTAGCTGCCGTGCAGGAGTCTTACGACGAAGGAGTGACCGATGAATTTATCAAACCCATCTCCAATGCCAATTTCGACGGTACGATCAAAGAGGGTGATGCAGTGATCTTCTTCAACTATCGCAACGACCGCGCCAAAGAACTCACCATTGTACTGAGCCAACAGGATATGCCGGAAGCCGGAATGCATACCATTCCGGGATTGCAATTCTACAGCATGACTCCGTACGACGCTTCATTCGAGGGCGTACATGTGCTTTTCGACAAAGACAATGTACAGAATACACTGGGCGAATACCTCGCTGATAAGGGCAAAAGCCAGTTGCACATCGCGGAAACAGAAAAATACGCTCACGTTACTTTCTTCTTCAACGGCGGTAGAGAGAGACCATACGAAGGGGAAGACCGTATCCTGGTAGATTCTCCGAAAGTAGCGACGTATGACCTGAAACCGGAGATGAGTGCCTACGAGGTGAAAGACAAACTGGTAGAGGCAATCAACAGCAACACATACGACTTTATTGTGGTGAACTATGCCAACGGAGATATGGTAGGCCATACAGGGGTGTACGAAGCCATCGAAACTGCGGTGAAAGCAGTAGACGAATGTGTGAAAGAGACCATCGAAGCTGCCAAAGCCAATGGCTACGAAGCCATCATTATTGCCGACCACGGAAATGCGGACAATGCGATCAACGAAGACGGATCTGTGAATACAGCGCACTCTCTCAATCCGGTACCTTGTGTGTATGTGACTGAGAACAAAGAAGCCACTGTAGAGGAAGGCCGTCTGGCGGATGTAGCTCCTACGATCCTGCGCATCATGGGAATGGAGGTACCCGCGGAAATGACCGGAAAGGTGCTTATTAAATAAGAAAAGAAAAAACTGATTATAAAAGGGACTGTCCCAAAAGTCCCTGAAATGTAAAATCACCCTCGCTACAGTTCAAGTATGCTGTAACAAGGGTGATTTTATTCATTTAATACTTTTGGGACAGTCTCATTCGGTTCATTCAAATCATTCGGGACAGCCTCATTTATAACTGCTTCCCTTTCAAAAAGGCAATTTGAATTCTTTCAGTTCTTTTCGCAACTCTCGTGCTTTATTCTCTGTCACACTATCCAATAGCTTCCAGAAATGCTCTCCGTGGTTCATCTCCCGGGTATGACAAAGTTCATGCAACAGTACATAATCGATCAGATGCCCGGGCAATAATACCAGATAGGAAGACAGGTTGATATTAGCCGCAGCCGAGCAGCTGCCCCACCTGCCCCGGCTGGTATTGATCTTGAGCTTTTTGTAGGAAAATCCGTGTTTGTTTGCCAACATATAGAGCCGGGGTGGCAGGATGATCTGCGCATTGCGCCGCAGTGCCTCTATAATCACTTTTCGCAGCCATTCCTGCAACTCTTCATCTTCAAAATCCGCATCCGGCGGACAGATGATCTGCATCTCTCCCAACTCGGAGCGGGAAAGGAATTTCTCCCGGTTGCCCGTTGTCAGAGACAG
>DALZBD010000587.1:0-2454 GCA_031977515.1 Bacteroides sp.
CAGGCTTGATGATTCTGGTCGCTTTCAGCCCGTTGCTCGATCCGCAGGTACATCCGATACGCACCACGGTTGGGCTTACCTTTCCGGTATTCCTGATTATCAATATCCTGTTTATCCTTTTCTGGCTGATCGTATACTGGAAATACGCTTTTCTTTCCATATTGACCTTATTGATCTGCTACCTGCCGGTGCGTACCTATGTACCTTTTAATATTCCGGCGCGCGTGGTTCCCGAACAAAGGATCAAACTACTCTCCTACAATGTCATGGGATTCAACCATCTGGCCAAAAAAGAGGGAAAGAACCAGATCCTTGAATACATACGTGAAAGTAATGCGGATATCATCTGTCTGCAGGAATACCTGACTTCAACCAACTCCAAATACCTGACAGAGAAAGATATTTTCGCTGCACTGAAAGAATATCCACACCGGCACATTCAGAAGGTAGGGAAAGGTAAGAGCAGTAACAAGGTGGCCTGTTTTTCACGCTATCCGATCCTTTCTGCACATGCAATCAATTACCCAAGCCACTACAACGGATCGGTCGTTTACGAATTGCTGGTAGATGAAGATACGATCACCGTCATCAACAACCATCTGGAATCCAACAAACTCACCCGGGAAGACAAAGTGATCTATGAAGACATGATCAAGTCGCCCGAAGCGGATAAAGTGAAAGAGGGCATGAGGCATCTGATACGTAAACTTGCCGATGCATCTGCTGTAAGAGCTGTACAGACCAAACAGATCACGGAAGAGATCCGGGAAAACAAGAATCCGTATATGATCGTATGCGGAGATTTCAACGACTCTCCCATTTCCTACACACATAAGACACTGACCAAAGAACTTAAAGATGCCTTTGTAGAGTCTGGCAATGGCCTCGGTATCTCTTATAACCAGAATAAGTTCTATTTCCGGATCGATCACATCCTCATCAGTCCGAATCTGAAAAGCTACCGGTGTACGGTAGACCGTTCGATCAAAGAGTCGGACCACTATCCTATCTGGTGCTACATCACCCGCAGATAAGATAACACGCCACAGATCACAATTCAAAACAACAATACTCTATGACAATGAAAAAAGTAGTATTCATTTTAACCATCGCATGTATGATAACCGCATGTACAGGCCAGACGGAAAACAATCCGTTCTTTGCCGAGTTCAAAACCCCACATGGTGTACCACCGTTTGACAAGATCAGATTGGAGCATTACGAACCTGCCTTCCGCAAAGGAATGGAAGAACAGAACAACCTGATTCGGGAAATCATTGAGAATAACGAAGCACCAACTTTTGACAATGTGGTCGTGGCTCTGGACGAAAGTTCGCCCACGCTGAATCGTGTAAGTATGGTATTCTCCAATATGACGAGTGCCGAAACAACTGACGAACTGACTGCACTTTACATGAAACTGGCACCGGAACTCTCCGAACATGGCGACAATATCTATCTGAACCCACAACTCTACCAGAAGGTAAAAGCCATTTACGATCAGAAAGGATCACTTGGTCTCACCACCGAACAGGACCGCCTATTGGAAAGAACGTATCAGGGTTTCGTGCGTTCGGGGGCCGCACTCGACGAAAACAAACAGGAACGTCTGCGTGAGATCAATAAAGAACTCTCCACACTGGGTATACGTTTCAGCAACAACCTGCTGAATGAGAACAACTCTTTCAAATTGTTTGTGGAAAACGAAGAAGAACTGTCGGGACTGCCGGAATGGTTCAGAGAAAGTGCTGCGGCAGAAGCAAAAGAAGCCGGCCAGGAGGGCAAGTGGTTGTTTACGCTACACAATCCCAGTCGTCTGCCTTTGTTACAATATGCAGACAACCGTCCTTTGCGTGAGAAAGTATACACCGCCTATATAAATAAAGGAAACAACAACGACGAAAACGACAACAAACAGATCATCGCTACGATTGCTCAATTACGTCTGGAAAAAGCGAAACTTTTGGGATACGACAACTTCTCCAACTTTACGCTGGCACGTACGATGGCCAAAGAATCAGACGCTGTGATGGAGTTCCTCCACAACCTCTGGGGATATGCCTTGCCTAAAGCTAAAGCAGAAGCTGCTGACCTGCAGAAACTGATGGACACAGAGGGAAAAGGCGAAAAACTCGAAGGCTGGGACTGGTGGTACTATACCGAAAAGCTGCGCAAAGAAAAATATGACCTCGATGAAGAGGAGATCAAACCTTACTTCAAACTAGAGAATGTACGTGACGGAGCATTTGAGGTAGCAAACCGCCTGTATGGTATTACATTTACACCGCTGAACAACATCCCGGTATATCACCCGGATGTAGATGTATTCGAAGTAAAAGACGCCGATGGCTCTCAGTTGGGTATCTTCTATGTAGACTACTTCCCACGTGCCGGTAAAAAGGGTGGTGCCTGGATGAGCAGCTACCGCAGTCAGAAAGGAGAGATACGTCCGTT
>DALZBD010000588.1:0-2452 GCA_031977515.1 Bacteroides sp.
GGTTGCGCTGTACATGCGATAAGGTTGCGCTGTGTCCCAGCCCGTGGGACTTGCTTCCCACCGGGTGGGACTCAGATCCCACGGGCTGGGACGCAGGTCCCGCCGGGTGGGACCAACTATATGCGGTAGGGAAGGAGAGAATAAGCTACCGATTTGTAATGATTATCCAATAGAGAGGCAGAGAATGTGCAACCTCTCTACAGCAAGTATAAGCTTTCTGTTCTTTTCTTTCTCCGTTTTTTTTAAGCAGCATACATCATTGATGTTCTCTGTAAACTTTATCGGTTTGCATCCGCGACAAAGACACGAAGCACATACTCTATAGTATCTCCCAGTAGTGCGGATTGGTGACTATTTCCACATTTACTTTGCGGTCTCCTTGGCGTACATCATGCGATTCTTCGTGACCGGCGTGTGCCGTACGCTTGCCTACACCTTTTGTTTTGATCATCGTGTCTGGTACTCCTCTATCAATCAGTTCCTGCACAATCGCGCGCGTTTTTCAGAGAGATCCTGGTTGTAAGTAACAGGCTCTAAGAAAATCCGGACTTTATAAATCAGTCACAGATAAGGCATTTGTTCTTTTGTTCTTCTGTCTGAAAAAATATGTCCACTTCCCTGTGATGGCGTATAGACGCCGTGGATAGACTAAAGATAGGGTTTCAGAGCTTTGCTCCAGATGCGGTAGCCCTCTTCGGTGAGGTGCAGGCCGTCGTTGGTAAGCTCTTTACGCAGGATATTCGTCTCCGGCTGGGTGAAGAGCGGAAACAGGTTGATGAAGGGGATGCCCCGTTCGGCCGCCAGGGCTTCGAGACGTTGGTTGATCTCCGGAAACTGGGAGGTCTTGCCCGTGAGGCGTTTGTAGCGTCCGAAGGATTCGTTGATCGGGAGCAGGCTTTGCAGGTAGAGTTTTGTGTCCGGAGATTCCGAAAGTATCTGATCCACTACCTGTGTGATCATGCCTGTGATGCTGTCGGTCGGGAGGTCGTGAGAAACATCGTTGGCTCCGATCAACAGGAAGAGTTTCTGTGGTTTGCCCGGCAGGATCTGATAGAGGCGGTCGTGTACCCCGAGGGCTACGTCGCCCGCGATGCCGCGGTTGCGTACGCGCTTTTTGCCGAGGCGTTTGCTCCAGTCGCCACCACCTTCGGTGAGGCTGTTGCCCAGCATCACGATCTCGTTGGAACGGATGGGGTCTTCATTGCGGAATTGCTCCACCCGGTTGTAGTAATGTGGGGTATAGACCCGTGTCGGCGGACACAGTGCCGCACCTACCGCGTTGGCCACGAGCGAGCGCAGGCGCACCACTTCTCCTTTGTCGTCCGGGTGTACCCGGTTGGTCAGGAAGATCACAGCCACATCGTTGTCGGGGTCTACGATGAATGAAGTCCCGGTATATCCGGTATGTCCGAAGGTATTCGGGCCGAGCAGGTCGCCGTTGTTCGAGGCGTATGCCGAGAAGACATCCCATCCGGGCGTACGGCCAAACTGTGCCACGTTGCGGGGTACGGTACGCATGGTCTTTACACCCAGGGGGCTCAGGATGCGTTTGCCGTTGTACTCCCCCTCGTTGAGCAGGGCAGCGGCGAGGATGGCCAGATCCTGCACATCCGAGAATAGTCCGGCATTGCCCGAGTTGCCTCCGTTGAGGATGCGGGCCATGGGGTCGTGTACCACACCGCGGAGTACACTGCCGTCTTTCATTTTCTCTGTGGGTGCCGTGCGGTCGAGCAGTTCCCCGGTGGGGAAGTAGGTGGTGCTCTGCATGCCGAGTATGTCGAAGATATTCTCTTTGGCAAACTCATGCAGCGGTTGGCCGCTGATGGTCTCTACGACCCGTTGCAGGGTGACGTAGTTGAGACAGCTGTATACAAATCCCGTTTGTGGTTCGTATTGCCTCGGACAGGTGGAGATGTATTCGATCAGTCCGTCGGGGGCAGGCGATCCGTATTGCTCGGTCAGATCCGCTACCGGGGCATAGGAGGGAAGCCCGGAGGTATGGGTCATGATGTCCACAATGCGGATATCTTTTTTGCGACCGTTCTCCCCTTCCCATCCCTGGAAACCGGGAATGTAGAAGTTTACCCGATCGAGCAAGCGGAGCTGTCCGCGTTCGATCAGGATCATGGCGCTGATGGCTGTGGAGATCGACTTGGTACAGGAGGCCATGTCGAAGATGGTATTCACTTCCATAGGCACTTTGCGTGGGTAGACTTCTTTGTTGCCGTAGGCTTTGAGGTAGGCCAGCTTGCCCCGATGTACTACACCGAGGACGGCTCCGGGGATCTCTCCTTTTTCGATGGCTTTTTCGATGGCCTGGTCTGCGTAGTGCAGACGGCGGGAGTCCATTCCGGCCAGTTCCGGAGCCACCTGCGGCAGGGATTGGGCCGTTGCCATAGACAGGCAACCGGCCAGCAGATAGAGTGTGAATAGCTTTTTCATGATTTTATGG
>DALZBD010000589.1:0-2450 GCA_031977515.1 Bacteroides sp.
AGCATCAGGTTGTCCAGACATGCCAGGGTCCGGGAAGATTCATCGCGGAAATAATAACCCGGAGATTCGACATATCCTTTCAGATCGGAAGTCAGCAACAAATGAGACAGGATATTGTCACCTACCGAGTCGATAGCCACCGAACGGTTCTCTGTTACACTCAAGGAAAAATCACCGGAAAAAGGATGACCTTCCCGGTCTTTCAACGATATGTCAAGTGTCACAAGGGAACGGGGATCATACGTGGTTTGATCCGGGTGGATGTTCCAGGTAGTAACGTTGTCGCGCAGAAAGATCAACCGCTCGCTGTGAGGAAGATAATTTTGATCCAACAGCATAAGCGTAACAATGCCCTCCGGCAAACCAGCCAGGCTGACGGCTCCTTCCGGGCCATCCAGACTCTTTACAAACAACACCAGGCCACGGATATGAGCCACCAGATAGTAAGGCTTTGAGCCGGCCTGGGAAGATCCTTGCAAAACACGATAACGCAACACATCATTGCGTACTGTAGCAGACAGCGCACACTTATCCCGCTCGGGAAGAGGCAGATCAAATTCCTTTGTCAATCCCTGGGGGGTAGTCACAACAGCACGATACTTATCGCCGGAAGAAGTAGAAAGCAGAAAGCTACCTATACCTGCATGCTGGCTACTGAAATGGGTGAGTGTATCGCCCAACTGATCCAAAACATAGCCGTCTATCTCTACCGAATGGCCTTCTGTATCGATTGCCTTGAAACCAACCTTCTGGGTATTATCGGCAATCAGGTAGCCCCCTTCGGGGAAGAAATCAACCTCGTAGTCGAAAACATCAGGTACGTAGAATGTGTGTTTGTGCTGTAATATCCTGTCTTCAAGTACTACATAAATATACTGCGGCAAAGACCTTTTCTCAGGGATCTCCAGACGTATCTCTCCCTGCTGGTTGGTCTTCTGTTCACGAAAAGCATTGCCTGCTTCATCCGTACGCACCATATACCGGACATAATGCCCGACATAAGGTTGCCCGTCGGTCTTGCGAAAGGTGATGATGGCCATGCGCCGTTCGTCGGTTTGCTCGTACCGGATCTCGGAAATCATAAAAGCAGTCTGAGAGGCTATGATACGGAGGTTGCGGGAGAAGAAATACTCCTGATCTGCATTACACATCCAACGGGTGTAGGCACGCAGGTAGTAATCACCTTCTTCTATATCTTTGGGCACCGGGAGATAACCCAGATAGCTATGATCCTCTTTTTCCAATTTCAACCGCCGGACCAGACGATCTTTACGGTCGACAAGCTCTACATATAGATAACGACTGCCATACTCCGGGAAATGGGAAATGGCATGTACCTGATACCCCTTCATCCAGATGGTATCACCGGCAAAATAATAGGGTTTGTCCGTATGAAGATACACTTTCTCCTGAGGAGCTGACGTTATGTTTTCAAAAGAATTCATCACCGCAGAGACATATACCGTATCGGATGGCTCATTGGCCTGGGTACCGATCCCATAGACGAACAGACAGATCAATAGAATAAAATATCTCATAGTACATACTCTTAATGTGGATGTTTATCTCTTCTTCAGGGTAATGATCACTACCCCATTCGCGCCTTTAATCCCATAACCGCTTCCTTCTTTCAATACTTCTATCTTCTCTATATCGCTCACAGAAATACTCTGGTCAACATCCTGGCTCCTTTCATATTGTGTACCGTTTACAACAAAGAGCGGCTCTGTATCAAGTTCCAGAGAATTGCTGCCACGCAAAGAGATTACCCTTCCCGAAGAGCCGTTGTTCACATTCACACCTGGTATGGTGCCCTTGAACAGGTCATAGAAGTTACTTGCCGAGAGGCGTTGGATCTGCTCCTGTGTCAAAACATTGGAGTTGAAACTTGCGCGGGGCAACCTTCTGTATTCACTTTTGACCTCTCTGGCTCCATCGTGTACCAGGAAATACTTCTTTTCCAACTTCACAGATACTTCCCTCAGCTCTTTCACAGGAATTATAACCTCTTCTTTTTTGGATACAGCTATGACCAATGTGTCTTTGGGCTGTATACCGGCAAACATAAAGATACCCAGTTTGTCGGTCACCACACTTTCGGTTGTATTCTTCCTCCATACTTTCAACCCTTTCAGCGGCCGCTGTTTCCGGTCCATCACATGCCCTTTAAAGTCCTGAGCTACGACAGGGAATACCACAGCTACAATGCATACAAACAGGAATGATCTTTTCATGATTCAATTGTTTTTAGGATGAAAAAAAGAGAGTGTGTCAAAAGTCTCCTCTGATCTTTGTAAAGTTATAAACTGTATGCGATTGGTTTCCATTTATTCAACGCACTCCGGGCATAGTCGTCAGGCTAAGGATTACCAGCCCCGTAGGGGTTTTCTGTTTGTAGCCCCGTGCGGAAGCGCGGGGAAAGCATAGATTCCCACATAGATGCGCCCCAT
>DALZBD010000590.1:0-2409 GCA_031977515.1 Bacteroides sp.
ACTTTGCTGTATATGGGAGAGCAGGATGCGTTCTGCCTCTTCGGTAGATTCGGTGATCTCTATCGGAGCCTGATGATTGATCGGGAAAGCAACTTCAAAAAAGGACCTTTCGGCATCCGTGACAAACCTGGGCTGTGGAGAACCGTTTTTACGGACAGCTTCCTGCATGGTCGGCAGTCCGGAGCCGTTCTTTCCTGTCAGGTGGATATTCTTCAGAAAATCTCCCAGTCGTATGTTGCGGTAATACCGCGGCTTCACTTCACCCTGTGTCAGAGCCGTTTCATCGACAAACGGAAGCGGACCGGGACGATTGGTAACGGTAATCCGCCGGTGATCTTCCGTACTGGGATGGGTACGTGAATATCCTTTGTATATTTTGATCTCCACAGGCGAGGGGTCTGCATAGCTTTTGTGTTCGAAGGCATTTACCACAGCCTCTTCCAGTGCCTGATACGGATAATTCTCAAAACGCTGTACCTCGCTGGTGGTAGACGAACGGTTGCCAAACTCCCGGATCACATTTGTATTCAGATAGTTCATGATCTCCCTGATCTGTACATGTACCGGTCCGGTAAACTGTTTCTCGGAAAAATTGACTCCGTCTTCATCCTCATACTCAATAAGATTTGCGCGGCATCCTTCCAGCAAACGGTGCGGCTCTTTACAAAACAGCAGGATAGCGATATTGAGCAGTTGTATTTTCTCTTTCTCCTCCCGTGCGATCTGTAGTTTGGTCGCTATCTCATTCATGGTCAATTTGAGCGTATGCGGGTAGAAACAGCTTTTTGTTTCCTGCAGATAGGCCTGTATCAGGCCCAGGTCCAGATCTTCTATCGTTGCTCTCGGATGTACCTGATTGTCAAAGTGCCTCAGAGAAGCCAGTTCGCGCAGGCGGTTTTCCATGACACGGCTGGCTGGTTCGGTCTTGCCTTCGTGATGCACATAGATCTTATAAGGGGAGAAATTGCCGATCGCGCTGGGAGCAGAGTAAGGCTTCTCTTCTCCTGCCGTGACCCAGATGATGGCTACGTGTTTTTCCTTTATATCATCATAAATGATATCCGGAAAGATCTTCGGATTGATCCGGTGGCAAAGGTTTTTAAGTTCCTTCCGGATCGTCTCCATCTGGTCTTTGGCTATTCCTGCGGGAGGAAGTACAGGAATACCGTTCTTTTTATCCACTCCGATGACGATGTATCCACTTCCTTGTTCATCGATATCATTGGCGAATGCACAGATGGTTTTCAGTACCTCTTCCGGATTCCACTTCTTGAAAAACTCAATCCGTTCCGGCTCGATCAGACGACCGTATATCAGGTCATCGGTATTTATAAGTAATGCCATACAGGTCAATAATAAGGTGATACATATAGAGTCTGTTTACATCCAGGCTGACGCTGATCGTGGGTTTTTCTTTTTCAGTATTTTTCTCCGGAGACGCAATTATGCGTCTCTACAGGTAATCACATTCAAAAGAAAATATACACATCACCATATAGAGACGCTATGCGTCTCTACTGATTTCCTTCTCAATAAAAACCGGACAAAATGTAAACTGGCCCTTAGAATTAACCTATAAACAACCGAAAAGCAGATGAGGTTTTTTAACGTTTGACCTTCTGTATCCGCAGGATCAGAATAGTTTATCTTTTCCGTGCGGAAATAAGCATCATCATGGGACGACGGAGTTCGTCTTTCATACCGGGAATAGACTCCAGCAGCCCGGCATCGGGTTGTGGTTCTTTCAGTCCTGTGATCTCAAAACCATTATTCAACAGGGCAGAAATATAAGTTGTGAGGGTCTTGTGGTATTTCGTAACTTTCTCATTCAGGAAGTTGGCCACACGCTTTCCTTCCGTGAAGTAGTCATCCACCGGCCAGTGAAGAATGTTTCCTTCCGTATCCCGGTGCCAGTCCTGGTTGCCGTAGGCGGTGAATATGGGATGTTCCACAGAGAATACAAAAGAGCCTCCCGGTGTGAGGCAGGTACTAACCTTTTTGCAGATCTCTTCGAAAGAGTGCAGGTAGTGGAAGGTGAGCGAGCTGATCACAATTTCGAACGTATCAGGTTGGAAATCGAAATCTTCAATGGCCATCCGGTAGTAGCTGATCCGGGGGGAGCCGTTCCGTTTCCGTGCCTCTTCCAGCATTTTTTCGGAAATGTCTATTCCTGTGACCGAGACAGCGCCCTGCTCTACGGCATAGATGCAATGCCAGCCAAAGCCGCAACCCAGATCCAATACCCGTTTGCCTGTGAAGTCGGGCAGCATCTTTTTCAACTCATGCCATTCCCCGGCACCCTGCAAACCCTTTTGTGAGCGCTCCATGTGACTGTATTGAGAAAAGAATCGCTCGTCATCGTATTTATTTTCTTTCATTGTTCTTTTTTATTTATTTATGTGGTCTGTA
>DALZBD010000591.1:0-2402 GCA_031977515.1 Bacteroides sp.
GTAAGGGACTTTGTCTTCCGGCATATCCGGCAGTCCGTAAAAGAAGTCGGTGATTGCTTCCGCTTGTTTGAGGTAAGCAGGATCTTTGGTGAAACGATAACACATGGTATAGCCATACATCCCCCAGGCTTGTCCGCGGCTCCAGAAAGAGTCATCCGCATGGCCCTGGTGAGTACCTTTCGTGCGTACCTCTCCGGTTATTGTATCATAGTCTACCACGTGATATGAAGAATAATCTTCGCGGAAATGGTTTCTCATCGTGGTGTTGGCATGCTCTACGGCAATCTGGTAATAGGTAGCATCGCCGGAGATCTCTGTGGCACGGAACAGCATTTCGAGGTTGAGCATATTGTCTATGATCACCGGATACTGCCATACCTGACGGTTGAAATCCCAGGAGCGGATCGATTTTACTGTGGGGTTGTAGCGTGTGGCAAGTGTTTTCGCAGCCTGCATCACTACATCCCGGTACGATTGCTCTCCGGTGAGTTCGTATGCTTTTCCAAACGAGCAATAGACCATAAAGCCAAGGTCGTGCGTGCCTCTGTGCCATTTTACCTCTTCCAGCGGCCAGGTATAGGTCACTGCCTGCTCACGCCAGTAGTTGTCGTTGGCGTATGCATACATGTGCCACAGCGTACCGGGGAAGAAGCCCGAACACCAGTCGTGGGCTCCGATCAGGCGCAGGCTACCGTCTTTTTCTGTGCTGCGAGGCTCTACCAGTCTTCTGTTGGTTTTGTTTTCCTTCTTAGCGTGTTCGGTGCTTTGCATGGCTAATCTCAGTTGCACATCGGCGAAGGCGTGCACTTGATCTACAAGGGTAGGGCGGAAATAGAGCAGGTTGAAGCGATCTTTCCGGTCGATCCGGCGGATCTCTCGATACTTCCGGAGATAGTCTGTACGCTCCGGAGAGGAGAGATACGTACAGAAGAGATACGTACGATAAAGGTCTTGTGCAAACTCCTGCTGCTTGCCCTCCCATCCACTGATCTGCTGGTAGGGCCACTTGTTCACCTCTTTGCCTGCGTATTGTGCCAGGAAGTCCATGGCTTTGTAGAAACTCCGACCGTCGGTGGAAACGGAGTTTTCGATGGATACACCCATCTTATGTCCCATCTCGAATATGTCGATCATGTGGTGCAGGTTGTACTGTGAGTAGCCAAAGGCCAGTGTACGTCTCAATTCGTGCGGCTGGCGACCATCCGGTTCGATCTGGGTAAATATTCTTTTTTTCGGGAATTCACTTAATACACCCAGGGCGATGTCTTTCTTACCGGTATAGAGTGCAAAGGAGATGATCTGTGCATCGTAGGCGGTACTGTGATTGTTAGCCTGTCTGCCTTCCTCTATTCCCTGTTCACTGGTGAGCATCCAATCGAGGAGCTTGGTGAACCAGGCTTTCAGTTGGCGGGAGTCAGTTGCCGTGAAGGCTCTGGAATCCTCCAGAAGCTGCACTGCATCCAGCATCTCTACGAAAGAGTAAGCATCGAGTACTCCGTAGCAACGTCCTTTGTCATTGTTGCGTCCCGGTACCATCTGTGCGTAGTTGAGGTTGGGATTCATGCGCGTATCTTTGTTGAGAAACCATACACGCAGTAGTTCCGTAGCTTTCTGCGCGTATTTTTCTTCTCCGCTGAAGTACCATGCCAGAGAAAGGGTGATGACCCGGTCGGCAGTTTCTCCCAGTCGTACCCGATCCAGCTTTTCCAGTTCGGGGTTGGAAAGGCCATCTTTCACGATATAGGGTTTGCCATCCGCTTTCGATGGATCGGGCCAGTAATAGCGAGCCTGACTCAGGTAGTCGTGTTTGTTGCCACTGGCCGGAGTTTTTTCTTTCATCATCACCGAGAGTGCAGGCTGGGCGAGTAGCGCGTCTGCCTGCCCGAGTAGGGTTTCGTAGGAGGGGGCATAGGCAGGGGTGGTTACCGAGTTTTTTACCTGTTCCAGGTGATCACGGTTCCAGATAGATTGTGCCGTTGCTGACAAGGAGAGCCAGAGCAGCGTAAAAAGGAGTAGAAAAGATTTGATTTTCATATTCTGTTGTTTATTTGTTTTTGTTTATTTATCAGAGACGCAAATATGCGTCTCTACGGAGGATCGTCGGGTTATTTTGCCGATCATTGGTTGTTTGAGATGGTGGGGTTTTGGTTGTTTGAGACGCAAGGTATTGCGTCTCTACAAGCATTGTGCTTTCTCTTCAGGTATATGATTTACTTGTAGAGACGCAATACTTTGCGTCTCAGATGTACACCTTGTATCTTAGATATATATTATAATTTCCTTATTTTGATCCCATTAAGCAGGCTCACGCCCACAACAGTCTCAAAGGTCACTTCCAGTTTCCCCTCTTCGCACCACACCGGATAGCGTTTGCGCAGCGCCCGGAAATTACCGACGAAATT
>DALZBD010000592.1:0-2386 GCA_031977515.1 Bacteroides sp.
AAAATAAAGGAATTTAGGCAACAAAACAGTGACAACCTATTTCAGTATAAGACAGTGCAAACGAATAGGCTGTACTCATGTATTGTAGTTTCCTGATTCCGGTTGACTACTTGTGTTGTTATCGCTATAATTGGTCGACTGATTAATTAGTAAAGTTGTTTTTGCATTGACTGTTTTCGTCTTTATCTCTACAATCAGTTGACCTTTGTTTTTATCTCAAAATCGCCAGATGTATATGAGCGTATCCTTGATATATTCTAAAAAAACTTCGCTCACTCACTTTGGGAGAGAGATTACAGAGAGAGGGTATTTTCTTTTCTGTTCTTTTTATTCTCTATTCTTATCTTGTCTATCCAAAAGCACCACTGATTATCAGATAATTACAAGAGAGAAGTTTCGACTAAGTTGAAACTTTGTAGCAACTTTGCGACAACTTTACGGCTACTTTGTGACAACTTTACGACAGTTTTGTGACAACTTTATTCACGTATCATTCTATAACTCACTAACTATCTTATACTTACAAGACCTTTTTTATGCTAAAAATTTTCATATCTACATAAAAAAAGATGTATCAGAAATATATTTTTGATACATCTTTCTATTTATTCAACGTTGTATCTTTACAATTTATACAGATCGCTTGCAGCCAACAGGTCCACCTTACGTTCTGTCAGCACCCGGATACAGTTGTCCAGATCATCGGGACGAAGGATCACATTGGCCACATTGTTAGAGGCGAAAGAGTACATATACTCAATAAAAACGCCTTCTTCCGAAAGATAAGTAAGCACCTGTGCCAGTGAACCCGGTATATTGGGACAGGTGATACCTACCACATTGGTCACATTCACGGCAAAATGATTCTCTTTCAAAGCCTTGTAGGCCTTGTCCGGGTCAGAAACAATGGCACGCAGAATACCAAAATCCGCGTTTTCAGCGATACACAAAGCAGAAAGGTTGATACCTTCTTTTGCTAATACTTCAGTCACCTCTGTGAGACGACCGGATTTATTCTCCAGGAATACGGAAAGTTGCTTGGCTATCATAATTATACCAGTTTACGGTTATCAATCACTCGTTTGGCTTTTCCGACACTGCGTTCTATGGTACGCGGCTCGGCCAGTTTCACATCCACTCCCAGCCCCAGTACACTCTGCAGACGGGAAGTCAGTTTCTTTTTCAGTTCCAACATCTTATTGATCTCATCGGAATAGCAATCTGCACGTACCTCTACTTTGAGTTCCATCACGTCTGTATTGTTGACACGGTCTACCGTCAGCAAATAGTGCGGTTCGAACTCCGGAAGTTCCAGGATCACCGATTCGATCTGTGTCGGGAATACATTCACTCCACGGATAATAAGCATATCATCGCTCCGTCCGAGGATACGATCCATACGCACCAGGGTACGTCCGCAATCACACGTATCGTAATGAAGCGCCGTCAGGTCTTTCGTCCGGTAGCGAAGCAAAGGCATCCCCTCTTTGGTCAGGTGAGTAAACACCAATTCTCCCGTTTGTCCGGGCTCCACCGGTTGCAACGTATGCGGATCTACAATTTCCGGGAAGAAATGATCCTCACAGAGGTGAGTTCCACTCTGGCACTCGCATTCGTATCCTACGCCCGGGCCGGCAATCTCACTCAGTCCATAGATATCATACGCTTTGATACCCAGTTTCTCTTCAATCTCTTTGCGCATACTTTCTGTCCAGGGTTCCGCGCCAAAAGCACCGGCCTTCAATTTGAATTCTTCCCGGGGAATACCGGAATCCTTGATCGCATCGGCAATATAAAGTGCATAAGAAGGAGTACAACAAAGCACAGAAGCACCGAAATCATGCATCAGGTCGATCTGCTTCTCCGTATTGCCACTCGACATCGGGATCACCGAAGCACCGATATGTTCGGCACCGTAATGAGCTCCCAAGCCTCCTGTAAACAATCCGTATCCATAAGCCACCTGAAAAATATCCGTATGATCGGCTCCATACGCATAGAAACAACGCGCCAGGCACTCCGTCCAGGTGGCAAGGTCTTTACGGGTATATCCAACCACTGTAGGCTTACCGGTAGTACCGGAGGAGGCATGGATACGCACGATCTGACTCATAGGTACCGCACACATTCCGAAAGGATAATTGTCGCGCAGATCCAGCTTGGTAGTAAAAGGTAGTTTTACAATGTCGTCGATGCTCTCGATGTCATCCGGGGTAATACCCAGTTCCTGCATCTTCTTCCGATAAAAAGGGGTATTCTGATAGACGTGTGTGACAATCTTTTTCAGTCTGATACTCTGGATCTTCCGTAGACTTTCGCGATCCATGCACTCGATGTTCTCGTTCCAAATCATGTTTTTCAGGTTCTTAAATATAATATATAAAAT
>DALZBD010000593.1:0-2373 GCA_031977515.1 Bacteroides sp.
TCATTAAAAATAGTCAAAAATAAGAAATACAATGGTCTTACGGAGTAAGAATACACTGTATGTCTTTCCTACCTGTGTTTGCATAAACAAATATGAACTTCCGGTTTGCCGGAAAAGAGAAATACCGTATCTTTGTCTGTTGAAGCAGTCAGACGGTCTGTCGCTCACAGGATCTGTGGGAGGAAAGTCCGGGCAACACAGAGCGCCCTACTTCTTAATGGGAAGCTGTCCGCGAGGGTAGAGTAACGTAGAAGAAAATAACCGCCGTTTTCTCTCCGGAGAAGACGGTAAGGGTGAGAAGGTGGGGTAAGAGCCCACCAGTCTTATGGTGACATAAGGGCTGTACGTCTTAGGGGTTGTAAGGTCATGTATACCGACGTTAAGAGGGCTGCTCGCTCCATGTCGGAGGGTAGACCGCTAAAGTGGAATGGTGACATTTCACTCAGATAAATGACAGACACCCTGGTTTCAGGGAACAGAACCCGGCTTACAGGCTGACTGCTTTTTTTATTGTTTATTACGGAAGGCAGCAACAAACCTCTCCGGCTTTACAGTTGTTTTATCTACTCCATTAATTCCCGGAAAAATGAAAATAGGCCAACAGATAGCCAGATTCTGGAAATTCATCTCAAACGATATCTGGAGGGTAACAGAAGATGAAGTTACGAAAAGAAAATTCTCTCTTTACAACATTATCAAGACCCTCTATATCGCTATCGATCAGTTTACCAAAGATCGTGTCATCAACAGAGCTTCCGCGCTTACCTATAGTACGTTATTGGCCATTGTCCCTATCCTGGCCATTGTCTTTGCCATCGCACGCGGGTTTGGATTCTCCAACCTGGTGGAAAGTCAATTCCGTGATTCTTTCGGAGGAGTGAATGACACCACTGAAACGATACTCAAATTTGTAGATTCTTACCTGGCACAAGCCAAAAGCGGTATCTTTATCGGAGTGGGACTTATTCTGTTGTTATGGACAGTGATCAACCTTGTCAACAATATCGAGCGTACATTCAATCAGATATGGGATATAAAAAAATCACGTTCTCCGTACCGGAAACTGACGGATTACTTTTCCATGATCCTACTGATCCCGTTTCTTATTGTCATCTCCGCAGGGGCATCTATTTTCGTCAGTACCATCATGAAGGAGATGCAGGACTTTGTCTTACTGACCCCTATACTTAAATTCCTCATCCGTCTGATCCCGTTCCTGCTGATCTGGCTGATGTTTACCGGGCTCTATATGTATATGCCCAATACTAAAGTGAAGTTCAGATATGCACTTATAGCAGGAATATTGGCGGGTTCTGCCTATCAGGGATTTCAATATGTATACATCAGCGGACAGTTGTGGGTATCCCGCTACAACGCGATCTACGGTAGTTTTGCTGCTCTACCTCTGTTTCTGCTCTGGCTTCAGACCTCCTGGACCATTTGTCTGTTTGGAGTGGAATTTACTTATGCCGGACAAAATGTGCATAATTTCAGTTTCGACAAAGATACGCGCAACATCAGCCGCAGGTACCGGGACTTCATCTCGATATTGCTCATGTCTATCATTGTGAAACAGTTTGAAAGAAATGAGACCCCTTATACGGCCGAAGAATTGTCTCAGGTCTGTCGCGTTCCTATACGACTCACCAAACAAACTCTTTACCAATTGCAGGAGATCAAACTTATCCATGAATATATCACAGATGAAAAGACGCAGGAGATAGGTTTCCTGCCTTCAGTAGATATCAACCAGCTCAACGTGGCGACTTTACTTGACCGGATAGATACATTCGGCTCGGAAAATTTTAAGATAGACACGAAAAAAGAATACGGTCAGCAATGGAGAGTACTGATCGAAGCACGGGAAGAGTACTACAGAAATGCCGGTAAAGTGTTGCTGAAAGACCTATGATATAGATGTACGATGTACTATTTATGATTGGAAATACTATTATCTGAAAGGATAAGTATCGCGAAGGAAAGAGGAAAGGTATAAAATAAGGATATAACAGGATCAAAGTGCCTTTTACTTTTTTTTTCAGACAAAATCATTCATACTCTGTTTATGCAGTTTGTAAAAACTAAAACAACAATGAAAGACGAAAAAACCATTATTTTAATGACCTGCAAAGACAGCATGCAGGCTCACATCATACAGGGAGCATTGGAAAATGAAGGCATTCCATCTATCCTACACAATGAAAATGTAGTTAATCTGCTACCTAATATGAATAATATAATGAATCTGGGGGTACAGATCCTGGTATTTGAGGCAGACTATAAAAGAAGCCTGGAAATCCTGAAACGCAATCAGCCTCCTGAAGTGAAACATTGCCCGGTCTGCAACTCAGAAAATCTAAAATTGGGGTTGGG
>DALZBD010000594.1:0-2326 GCA_031977515.1 Bacteroides sp.
TTCGGTAGTGCGTGTGCCGGATGATTCTCAGCCAGTGGTGACCAACGCTGCAGGCGATCGTTACGTAGACAATAAGATCACACTGAATGTGAAGCTCAAAGAGGGAGGCAAACAGATCTTTGCCCAGACGTTTACCAAGCAAAACTTCTCTTCGGTAGTCAGCAACGAGTTTCTCAGACATGCCATTCTCGAAGGTATGGTGTATGACAAAACCACCCCGCAGGGGATTGTCTATGCTGCCAGTATCTGTTATCCTCACAGCGACCTCTATGTGCCGGTGGCCATAACCATCAGTGCCGACGGAAAAATGTCTATGGTGAAAGAGGACCTGATGGAAGAAATGTATCTGTCGGAAGAATCCTGAGTGTGTCCTTTATCTATTGAATCATGTCGGAAAATAACAAAACTTTCTCTACTTTCATGCGCCGGTTGGGCCGGTTGCGGATTCTTTCTTACATCAGAGAGCTCTCCGTAGTGATGCTGGGTATCCTGGCTACACTGACCATTACAGACAAAGTAAGTGAAGCAGCCAGACAAAAAGAGATACGTGAATCTTTTCTGTTGTTGCGCACAGAACTTCAGGCCAATCTCCATATGATCGAAAGATTGTATGAGAATCATGAGGGGGAACTGAGATTTTACAAACTGCTGCAAAAGCATATGGATGATATCTATACTATCCCTTCAGATACCCTGTTAAGATATAATCCTATGGGGTATATCAATGAGTTTTATCCGGTGACTGATGCTTATAGCGTCTTTAAGGTTTCCGGTCTGATGCAATATGCCAGAGACAGATCGCTTCTTTCCGATCTGATGCAGACCTATTCTGCGCTGGAACAATTACAGGATGGATTGTCTATATATAAAGATCATAAATCTAATGCTATAGCCGGACTGGAAGATAAATGGAGTTACGAGATGATGATGGCTATGCATGAGGCATTTGAACAGGGTGATCTGCATCCGCAGTATCAGGCTGCTATCCAACACGATAAGTATAGAATCTTTGTGAAAACAGCTGCAAATATTGGTATTGTCCGGCAGACAGTTGAATATGCCAGCAAATATATAGAACACATGATCGGAAGGATAGACGAGGTATACGAGCAATAAGAGGTCGCTTTCAATAAAGTTCATACAAACGCTGTAGAGACGCATATTTGCGTCTGGATAAAGAAACAAGTAAAATCAAAACAGTTTCTAAAGAAACAATCCAAACACTTACTGAATTTGTACAAAACTGAAACTTTCCGCAACATATCGGAGGCAGCCTGATGGCTGTCTTTTGTATTTTAGCCCCATAGAAACTTCAAACACAAAAATCTATGCGGTCACAACCTTTTTATACTTTCCCGGCAGCCCTATTATTGGCTACGTTGTCTGCCCATGCGGAAGAGAAACAACCGGAGCGTCCCCACATCCTTTGGCTCACCTTTGAAGATACCAGCTGGTACGAACTGGGATGCTACGGCAACGGTCAGGTACATACCCCTCATATAGACAGTCTGGCGGCTCACGGCATACAGTTTATGAATGCCTGGTCGGTAGCTCCCCAGAGTTCGGCTGCCCGTTCGTCCCTGATCACCGGATGCTATGCCACCACTTACGGAATGGATATCCATCCCGTCTCGTTCGATACCCCGGCAGGGATCTTCTTCCCTCAATGGCTTCGGGAGGCCGGGTATTACTGCACCAACAACAGCAAGACACATTACAATTCCACCACCGACAACAAGGTCTGCTGGGACGAATGCCACAACCAGGCCTCCTACCACTCTGACGCACGCAGGACCGATCAGCCTTTCTTTGCTGTATTCAACACAGTGACTTCCCACATGGGACGGGTACGGACGTTTCATACCGACGGACGGCGCGATTATACACAAGAGGGCATTTTCCCTGCTTTACTTCAGTTGCCCCCTCATGTACCCGATCTGCCCGAAGTACGTTCCGACTATGCCGGACATCTGGAAGCCGTACAGGATGTGGATACCTGGGTGGGTTTTTTCCTCGAAGATCTCCGGCAGCATGGGTTGGACGAGAACACCATCATCTTTGTATTCAGCGATCACGGAGGTTGCCTGCCCCGGGGCAAAGGATATCTGTTCGAGACCGGACTGCGTGTGCCGATGGTCGTTTATGCTCCTCCGCGCTGGCAACACCTGATACCGCACTGGATCTCCCGGCAGGAGAATTCTCTGGTGAGTTTTGTGGATCTGGCCCCTACGGTACTGAGTCTGGCCGGGGTACAACCTCCCATTCATTGGCACGGTCGGGCGTTGCTGGGAGCGCAGGCAGTGCAGGAAGCTCCTGATATGCAGTT
>DALZBD010000595.1:0-2315 GCA_031977515.1 Bacteroides sp.
TAAAATAAACGTCTGTTCTTTTGTTCTTATGTCTAAAAAGAAAAAAAGCCTCTTCTCTCGAAGGGGCTTTTTCAGGCTACTTCCCTATGCAAGGGAAACAAGCCTTTTTAAAAAAAGGGAAGTCTCACGACTTCCACAATTCTTCTAACCTTAAATCTAAATCTCTATGAAAAAAACGTATGGCAAATATAGCGGTTTTGTCCGATATAAAGGTGTTAATGAATTACATAAAGAGAGAATAAAAATTAATAACTGTAAAAAAGGAGGGGAAAATGGGTTTAATGGCCTAAAGATTGAAGCAAATCACGGTACAAAACATCTTCTCTCAACACTTCAGGCACCCCTGTCAGGAACAATTGCCTGCGTGCCCGGGTAAGGGCAACATTGAGTTTACGGTCTATCTTTTGTCCGTTTTCTTCCATAGGATTGGAGAGGAAGTCCAGCTGAAAAGAATGGTTGACACAGAAAGAGTAAATAATGACATCCCGTTCGCTTCCCTGAAAACGCTCTACAGTATCCACGAGAATATGATCCAGAGCCCCGATACCGGTCTCTGCAAGATACCACCTGATCAGAGCGATCTGACTGCGATAAGGGGTGATAATGCCTAAGGTATGGTCGGGATCAAAACCCTCTTTGTATGCCTGCCATATCTCCTTTGCCAGGCCGGCAACAATCTGTCCTTCCGAATGGTTGGTCTTCATGGCTATTTTCTCGGGCAAGGAAGGAATAAACGAGACACGCTTTCCCAAAAAGGAAGAAAGCCCTTCTCCTGCACCACCAAAAGGCAATTCATCTACCTGATGAGGCAACCCTACCGACTGGAGTCTGCCTTCGTAAAAACGTGTATTGGCAAAATCAGCTACCTCGGGGTGCATGCGTCCCTGCCGGCACAGCATATCACAGGCTCTGTCTGCCAATTTCTCTGTTCCCGGAGCATCTTCTTCCACTGCGGACAATACCTGACGATACAGACGCTCAAAAAGAGACTCACGGAAATTCCGGATACCCAGCTCCCGCAATCCGTCACATTCGACCTCTGATGTACGCGTCGGCTGCAACACCACGGCGGGAAGCTGTTTGTGGTCTCCGATCAGTACAAACTTTTTCACGATACTCTTTTCCTGATCGTCACAGGCACACAGGATGCCCAACAGCTGGGGTTCAAGTATCTGGGAAGCCTCATCAATGATAGCGACATCGAAATGTTTGATGCGCAGCAGATCGGGCTTAGCAGATACAGAAGCTACCGTACCCACAAACACCGGGCATTCCCGGATGGTACGCACGACTTCCGCGCGGGAACTACACCCTTCGAGACGATGTTCGAGCAAATGATTGCGGTAGGCAGGATCGCACGACAATTCGTTCCCGATCCGGATGTAACGGATCTCCGGTGCAATGGAGCTGATGGATTTACAGATCTCATCCACCGCACGGTTGGTATAGGCCAGCAACAGGATCTGTGCCTGATCTTCCCTGTGGAAGGTCTCTACCATCTGACGCAAAGCACGGGAAGTCTTTCCGGTACCGGGAGGGCCTACCAGCAGGAAATAGTCCTGTGCCGCCCGGGCTTTGCAGACCACCCGTGTGAAGTCGTCCCCGGCTTGGCGGATCGCAGCATCCTGAGAGCGATCGAAGAGCGGAGGACGCAATCCAAGCAGTAGTTTGCGCCGGTCCGGATGGGCCTGTGCATACACACTCAGCCCCTGGAACATATTCCGGAAACCACTGTCCATCGTATCGTGCTCGATGGCATACCGGGCATTTCCGGGAAGGACATCTTTATTTTGCTGTACCGATCGCAGCCTTACAATCAACTGGTTGGGTGTAATGGATTCAATCGTTCCTTTAAAGATCATCTGACACGTGACATTCTGTTCTTCCCGGTCGCGCTGATAGAGAACTACCGCGTCGCCCTGGCGGAAATTGGGCAGCCCTGCCCCCTCTTCTGTCACAGTTGCCTGCTGGGGACGATCAAGGTGCAAACAGGGACAGGCAGCATCAGCGGTACGGTTTTCCCGGATACGCAGGTCGTACAGGATCTCCCCGGCTTCGCACTTCTCTGCCCAGGTAGAGAGCCACAAAGAGGCAGCTCCTTTGCGTCCGGGATGTTCGGTATCGCCAGATTTGGAGGTATAAAGTTCCTTCACCAGGAAGGTATAGAGTGCGTACAGGTAATTTTTCTCTACCTGTGAGAGTGCATCGATCTTTTCTTTGACCTGCAGGATAGACGGAACGAGGTATTGCTCCCAGAAACGTCCGGCAAGTCCTTTCTCGTTCAATACCTGCGGATGGATATCGGCAAGTTGAAG
>DALZBD010000596.1:0-2298 GCA_031977515.1 Bacteroides sp.
CTGACTCCAACCTTTGTTAACCTTAAATCTAATACTATGAAAAACACATTGCAAATGTACGGATTTTCGCCGGATCTCCAAATTTTGTGTGCGAAAACGGTGTTCTTATAACATGGTTTAATACTTGATATTGTGTCGTTAACATTCATAAAGATTTTGTGGGTTTCCGAGTGCCTCTTACGCATTCTTTAAGTTGTTGTTTACAGAGATTGCAACCATCTGTTTACAGCGTGTAAATAGTCTGTCAGGTGGCGGCTTTTATGAATGGCTTTGAGTGCTTTTTTGTCTCCTCTGTCGGTATATTCCCAGAAGGATTTCATTTTTCCTGTGAGCTGTGATTCTCCGCCCTCTATCTGTCCGCTGTAGGTCCGGAAAACCTCCTCGTGCAGCGATTGCATTTTTTGTGTCCGGTCTGTATCAGATAGAACTTCTCCCTGTTGGTATTCCCAGGCCAGCGCCGGATTGGCCAGTAGTCCCCGACCTATCATTACACCATTCAGGCGGGGAAACTGTTGGGCTACCTTTTCTATATCTTCTACTGTACGGATGTCGCCGTTGTAGATCAATGGATGTTCGATACGTTCGTAGAATATACGGAAAAGATTGGGATCATTGCGCCCTTTGTATTGCTGTATGCCCAGGCGACTGTGAAGCGTGATGTGAGTGAGGGGGGCAGCATTGAGTAGCGGGATCAGTGCCTCTCCCTGCGAAGGATGATCCCATCCCGGTCTCATTTTGACAGAGAACTGCATCTGCGGAAAAGATCGTACCACTTCCAGCAAAGCAGCCACTGCCTCAGGATGCGGGAGGATACCTGCTCCTTTTTTCCGGTGCGCCACAGGAGGGAAGGGACACCCCAGATTGATATCCGCTTCGTGGTAGCCCCGGTCGAGGAAGAGTTGTACCAACCGCTCCATCTCTTCCGGTGTGGCAGCAATCAGTTGGGGAGTGACACAGCCCGTCGGATGGTTTTCCGGGGCAATGTCACGCAGTTCTTTGTTGCGGAAAGCTCCTTTTTCTATGCGTACAAACGGAGTATAATAGCGATCTACCCCTCCGAAAGTCAACTGGTGCGCTTTGCGGTAAGGAGCTTCGGTATATCCCTGTAAGGGAGCCATAAGAACAGGTAATCGGGACAATGTCATGGATCGTATCCTTTGTAAGGTGTGAATAAAAGCCGGAGAGAGACCTGTCTCTCTTGAAAACCGGAAGCAAGATATAAAAAAGTTTTTGTATCGGAAAATAAGCTTTCTTTTCTCAACCGGAAGAGAGGATGCCGATCCCTTCCATGCCCATCGAACAGCGATTGCGAGATGATTTTGTGGGAAGATGGATGATTTTGTGATATTTGTTGTACAATAGCTGCCTGTCTGGTGTCGAAAAGTACCCTATCTTTGACAACGTATTCAACTCTTTTTGATAAAAAAGTCTTATATTTGTAGTACCTTAATAAATAAAACCTTTATTCTGACCTGAATATGACGAAAGACCTTACCTTCGTTGCAGGGCAATTCGACCTGCAAGGCACTTTGGAACAGATTGTTCCCCTGGGTGCCGGACTGATCAATGATTCTTTTAAAGCAATCACCCGTGAGCCGGAGGCTCCGGACTATGTATTGCAACGTATCAACCATGCGATCTTCCGGGATGTGGAATTGTTGCAGCACAATATATTTACAGTGACCGATCACATCCGTCGCAAACTGGAAGCGAGTGGGGAGGAAGATATAGACCGGAAAGTGCTGACGTTCCTGCACACACGTGACGGTGGCTCTTTTTATTACGACGGAGAGAGCTATTGGCGCATGATGCGTTTTATTCCCCGTGCATATACGTATGAAACGGTGAATGAGAAATATTCCGCCCATGCTGGAAAGGCATTCGGGAATTTCCAGCGGATGCTATCTGACCTGGAGACTCCGTTGGGAGAGACAATACCAGACTTCCACAATATGGAGTTCCGTCTGTGGCAATTGCGCGAAGCAGTAAAAGCAGATCCGGCAGACCGATTGCAAGAGGTACAGGAATTTGTCGATGAAATCGAAAAAAACTCTGAAGAGATGTGCAAAGCGGAGCGGCTCTATCGGGAAGGAGCATTGCCCAAGCGCATCTGTCATTGCGATACCAAGGTCAACAACATGCTGTTTGACGAAGAGGGGCGCGTGTTGTGTGTGATTGATCTGGATACCGTGATGCCCAGTTTCATCTTCTCCGATTACGGAGATTTCCTGCGTTCCGCAGCCAATACGGGAGAGGAAGACGATCGCGATCCGGATCGCGTCGGATTCAATATGGATA
>DALZBD010000597.1:0-2296 GCA_031977515.1 Bacteroides sp.
ATTGCGTCTCTACAAGGAAATCATTATCGCCTTCGGCACAAACGGTGTAGAGACGCAATACCTTGCGTCTCAGCATACAGAAATGAATAGTATACAGAGATAAACGGGATGCAAAATACACAGCAGACAGAAATGAATAACACATAAACGGGCTCATTACCTTTCGAAATCAAAAAGAAAAACATGAATCAAATAAGAATTTGTATGAAACAATATATTCTGTTCCTCATCATCGGTTTCACCTTGTTGCAGACATCGTGTGAAGCCTGGCTCAGGGAAGAGCAATTTGACAAGATCAACAGCGAGACTCTCTACAAAGACGAGCAGGGGCTGGAAGTGGCTCTCAATGGGGCGTATAGCCTGGCACGTCGGTTTTTCCGTTTCCGCGACAGCGACTCCAACGGCATCTACTGGTTTTACTGCGCCGATGATCTGGGCCATGTACGTACCTTCAACGAGAATCAGATCTATCGGGCAGGAATGAGACCGGATGCGATGCCTACGGAGATCTGGAACCGTCCGTACCAGATCATCGACCGTACGTCGGCCATCATCACCTCGGCACGCAATGTGAAGATGAGTGAATCGTCGCACAACCGGATCAGCGGAGAGGCCCGCGTACTTCGTGCCTGGGCCTATCTGCGCCTGCTCACCACGTACGACAATATCCTGCTGGATACGATCCCGACCACGCCACAGAATGTATTTGACGAGAAGGATTATACGCCGGCGAAGAAGGAGGATGTACTCAACTGCATCAACGCGGACCTGGACTTTGCCATCCGTGCGCTGGAATACAACGTGCAGCCGGGTATCATCGGTCAGGGACTGGCGCGCCACCTGCGTGCCGAGTCGGCTATGCTGGGTGAGGATTATGCCACTGCCGCGGCACAATGCGACGAACTGATCGGCAACGGTACACACGCGCTGGTAGGGATCAACGAGGTGTTTGGCGATGATCTCAACCACAAGGAGACGCTGCTGGCTTTCCAGTTCAACGAACTCACCGGAGGGGAAGCGAATCTGTCGGGAGGAGACGGACATGTATACGGAGCCTGTTTTCAGGCGCGTTTTTATGAACTCAAAGTGGCCAATGACCCTGTGGCACCGATCCTGGAATCGGAGGAATACGGGGGCAACTGCTATGGGTGGACGTATCCGAACACGTATCTGCGTTCGCTCTACGACGAGGAGAAGGACTTGCGTATGCAGTACTATTTCTACCCGGATACGCTGCATGGCAACAACCCCACCTCGCCCTACTACGAGAAGAAGTTACCGGGCGACCTTCCCTACTCGACCCAGTTTCGCGAATATGCGTGGAGCCTGATGAAGTACCGCGATATGGAGAAACCACCCAAGCGTGCCATCTCCTACAAACCGCTGGTAGCATATCGTCTGGCAGAGACCTACCTGCTGGGAGCGGAAGCACATTGGAGACTGGGACATACGGCAGAGGCGCTGAAGTACCTCAACAAGGTACGTACCCGCGCGGGACTGGAAGAGACAGACCGGATTGACCTGCAGGTGATCATGGATGAGGATGCACGCGAACTTTGCTTCGAAGGCAAACGCTGGTTTTTCCTCAAACGTATCGGCAAGCTGGTAGAGCAGGTGAATCTGTATCATACCTTCGGAAGTACCATCAGCAGTATTGAGCCGATGCGCATGGAAGCACACCACGTACGCTGGCCGATACCGCAAGTACAGATCGATGCGATGGGAGTATTCCCGCAGAATCCGGAATACTAAGTATAAGTTGCCCCAGCGGCCAATGCCATTCCTGGTAGTCGGTGCATACAGCCAACGGCCAACGCCCCGGAGGCGCGCTGGGCACTGGTTTTATGCACTGCCCGCCGGGGTCTGAATACAGGCGGTTATGGGACAGTAACAAGTCAGTGAAAATAGATTAGTAATGGCGAAAAATATCTGATATATAGAGTAAACAGTGATTTCTTTATTTCAGGTATTCCTATCTTTAAACAATTTATTTATATGAATAAATACTATCGACATTTCATTGTACTGACATTTATCTTCCTCCTGGGAGGAATGAATGTCTCTGCACAGAAAGACAAGACCGTGCCTGTACCTGCCCGGCAGAATGCACTGGACAGCGTATGGCGCATGTATGAGGCTACTACCGTGAAAGGGCTGTATCGCTACAAGCCCGGTAAGGAACCTGCTCTCTCTGCCTTCGGCGGATACATGACCGACCGACAGGAGGCTACCGGATTTTTCCGGACGCAGCAGATACACGGGCGCTGGTGGATCATCGATCCGGAGGGGTATCCTT
>DALZBD010000598.1:0-2281 GCA_031977515.1 Bacteroides sp.
TTTAAAGGAACATTACCATATACATTCTGAGACTGTAACATCCAGGCCAGAGTCCGGCGATTGCCTACCGATTGATATTGTCTGTATTCCATACTCAGGTTATAAAAGTTGTTATCGCTTCCAAGAAATTTACCATACGTCATTCCACGTACATTCAGGTAAATACCCTTGTAAGAATTTGCAGGTATATCCCTCGTATCATAAGTCAGTACGAAGCCAAGACCGGTGCTGAAATTTTTGTATCCGCTTGCCGTACCTCCTGCTGCAAGGTATGCCGGATCTTCTATCAGGTATTTGGCAGGTTTTTTGATCCTGTCATGATTAATTTCTATCTGTGGGCCAACGAAAAATCCGCTTGTTCCCAATCTGAAGAGGAACCAGGGATTGATCTGTATCCCATTGTACCGGTATTGACTGGTGGAGTCACTCCGTATATAATCTCTGTTATTACTGTATCCGACACCGTAATAATTGTCTTCCATATTTTTGTACAGAAACTCTCCGAATATCCGGAACTTATCGTCTTTGAAAAACAATTGCGGACGAGATGTCACATTAAATCCCCCTTTAAACATCACTGCCAACCCGATCGGTACTACCGATCGCATCTGTCCTTCATCTTCAGGGTTCATACGGAATGTAGCCAGCGCGCTTCCTCCGAGCAATAATCCCAGATCCGGTGTATAGCTCGGACCTCCTAAAATATTGTAACGCAAGTTTCGTTGTTTGGCAGGCGTAGTTTCTGTAGTGTTGGTTTTTGTTGTGTCGGATGGTATCAGGAATATTTCTTTCCGGAAAAATGATTCTTTCCTACCCTGAGAACTGATACTATCCCGCTCATTAGCCGATAGATAAATTGTTGTTAAAAACAATGCACATAACAGGAAAATTCTTTCTTTCATAAATTTAATTCTGTAATAGATTCGCTGCAAAGAAAACGATTTTACTGAAGTTGCTGGTCGGCTTATAATGAAAATTTAAAAAAAAGTGATAATTACCTGGTTCATTAATAACTCCGCGGAGATATATAGTTCAATAGTAAGTGAATCATATCATAGTACATAATATGGATATGTTTATTGAATGTTATATTTCCAGGTTTTACATGGTACAACAATTATTTTCAGATATTGTTTTCACTTTTCATGTTTTGTTTTTTGTAAAATTATTGAGAGAATGTTTATCTTTAGTTGTCTATTATTGGGGGAAATAAATAGAATAAAGGGGGAACGATCCGCTTTTTTGATGAGCCAGTACCCTGGAGAAAGATTGGATCGAATATCGGCATAGCCGACACAATGGTTGATCACGATAAATTTATATATAACTTTTGTGAGATTGGTTGTAAGAAGAGAAGGTATTTTCAATCTTTCGGTTGTGCTTCTCTGTCTGGACAAAAAGCTCTTCTCATAAGTTGTGTTCGTTAACGGATTTGATTACGGATTTTTTTCTTTAATTCCTTCCCGATTTCATCTGTAATCACATTATTATTTATTACTTTTGCGCTCAATTTATGAAACCATTATTTTTAATATAGCATGGCAAGTGTAATAAAGTTACGTAAGGGCCTTGATATCAACCTTAAAGGCAAAGCAACTGCGGAGTTCTTGTCTGTGGATCAACCGGGATTTTATGCTTTAATTCCCGATGATTTTCATGGAGTCACTCCCAAAGTTGTTGTCAAAGAACAGGAGTATGTGATGGCGGGGGGACCTTTGTTCATCGACAAAAACCATCCTGAGGTTAAGTTTGTCTCGCCTGTAAGTGGCGTAGTGACAAGTGTGGAACGTGGTGCCCGCCGCAAGGTGATGAGCATTACTGTAGAGGCTGCAGCCGAGCAGGACTACGAAGAGTTTGGCAAGAAAGACGTAGCTCTTCTGAATGGCAACCAGGTAAAGGCTGCTCTTCTCGAAGCTGGTATTTTTGCTTTCTTCAAAGAGCGTCCTTACAATGTGGTAGCTAATCCTACGATTCTACCCAAAGCAATTTTTGTTTCGGCCTTCGACAGCAATCCTTTGGCACCGGATTTTGAATTCGCTTTGAAAGGAGAGGAGACAAATTTCCAGACAGGGCTTGACGCACTGGCCAAGATCGCTAAGACTTATCTGAACATCAGTGTAAAACAGCAAGCTGCCGCACTCACTCAGGCCAAAAACGTAATCGTTACCGCTTTTGACGGACCGCATCCTGCCGGAAATGTAGGCGTACAGATCAACCATCTCGATCCTATCAATAAGGAAGAGGTTGTATGGACACTGGGTGCTCAGGAGGTGATCTTTAT
>DALZBD010000599.1:0-2272 GCA_031977515.1 Bacteroides sp.
CGTCCGGTTGCAAACCGGTATAGAAGAGGGGCGCCTTTATTACGAAGTATCCCGCAAAGGCCAACCGGTAGTCCAAAGGTCTTATCTCGGTTTTGTTCTTTCGGACAGTTCCTTATCCGATGGGCTGGAGATCACAGACATCCGTCACTCTTCTTTCAGCGAAAGCTGGGACCAGATCTGGGGCGAAGATCTTACAGTGGACAATACCTACAACCAGATGCGGGTAGAGGTGCGCGAAGCCTCCGGACTGAATCGTCAGTTCTCTGTTGTCTTCCGTCTCTTCAATGACGGCTTCGGCTTCCGTTACGAATTTCCCGAACAGGAATACCTGAGTGATTTTGTGATCATGGACGAAATCACCGAATTCAACCTGACAGCCGACCATCAAAGTTGGTCTATCCGCTACGACAGGGAATTCTACGAAGGCCTCTACCGAAAAATGGCTATCAGCCAGTTGGATACGGTATGCACTCCACTTACCATGCAGACTGCCGACGGTCTGTACCTGACGCTGCACGAGGCCAACCTCACCGACTATGCTGCCCTGAATGTATATCCGGATCCTGAGCAGCCTACTCGCCTGCGTACCTACCTCACTCCCTGGTCTACCGGAGAGAAGGTCTACATGCAGGCACCCCGCGTGACTCCATGGCGTACGATGATCATCGCAGAAAATCCCGGAGACCTGATGCTTTCCCGCCTGATGCTCAACCTCAACGAACCTTGCAAGATCGAAGATACTTCCTGGATACAGCCGGGTCGTTACATCGGTATCTGGTGGGGCATGCACATGAAAGACTATACCTGGGAGATTGGTCCCAAACATGGAGCCACTACAGCCAATACCAAACGATACATGGACTTTGCAGCGAAGCACGGATTCTCCGGTGTACTGGTCGAAGGCTGGAACCTGGGGTGGGAGACCTGGAAAGATTTCAGTTTTACCGAAAGTTATCCCGACTTTGATATAGCCGAAGTCACCCGCTACGGAGAAGAGGTGGGTGTGAAACTGATCGGTCATCACGAAACCGGAGGAGGCATATCCAACTACGAATCTCAGATGGAAGACGCATTTGCTTATTATCAGAAACACGGTGTGAATGCGGTAAAGACCGGATATGTAGGTGGTATCCTCGAAGGTAAAGAGCGTCACAGCAGTCAGTTTGGTGTGCGTCACTACCGCAAGGTGATCGAAACGGCAGCCCGTTATCAGATCATGATCGACAACCACGAGCCGGTGATGCCTACTGGTCTGCAACGTACCTGGCCCAACCTGATGACTCAGGAAGGCGTGCGTGGTCAGGAATGGGACGCCTGGTCGAAGGACGGTGGCAATCCTCCGGAGCATACCACGATCATTCCGTTTACCCGCGGACTGGCCGGACCGATGGACTTCACTCCCGTAACATTCAACTTTACCAACAAAGTGCTTCCCGATACCCGCGTCCAGACCACCATCGCCAAGCAACTGGCGTTGTTTGTGATCCTGTACAGCCCACTTCAGATGGCTTCGGATATGATCGAGAATTACGAAGGACGACCGGAGTTTGAGTTCATCACCGTATGTCCGGTGAACTGGGAAAAGACGGTAGTACCCGAAGCGTCGATCGGAGAATACGTAACCATTGCCCGCAAAGACAGGGAAACTGACAATTGGTTTGTAGGAAGTATTACCAACGACAACAGCCGGGAAATGACCCTGAAATTAGATTTTCTGGACAAGGACCGGAAATACACCGCCCGGATCTTCCGCGACGGTGAGGGAGCGGATTGGAGAACAAACCCCTATCCGGTGGAAATTGAAGAAAAAGAAGTCACAGCTGCAGATGTATTGACCATACCACAGGCTTCCAGCGGAGGAACTGCAATTATTCTGAAAGCAATAAATTGATTAGTAGAAACCCAGGGTATATATAATAAGATAGAACGGAGGTACGTTAATCTGAAATAGGGGTTAACGAAAAATAAGAGGGCGACTCATTACTGAGATCGCCCTCTTATTTTTTAATATTCATTGATATATTAAATATTTCTATAACTTTGCAGCAGCAAATCATAAAAATCTGAATAGTCTATTAAAAGTAAGCACATTAAGAATAATCTTTATTTGAATTATCTTTTAGTAATCTATCAATATATATTCATCGATCCAGGCTTTAGTAAGATTGCTCAGAGAAATCATAAATAAGCACCAGGAGTGAATCTTTATATGTGGCCGCATAAATGTTACGGCTATTTTAAATAGTATCCTTGAAACTTTATATTATATATG
>DALZBD010000600.1:0-2260 GCA_031977515.1 Bacteroides sp.
CGGAAATGAATGGATTCACTTGTAGAGACGCAATACGTTGCGTCTCTCTTTTTGTACCTGATTATAGACCTGGACTTCATTGATCACCTGGGTTTTCTGAGACGCAAGGTATTGCGTCTCTACAGGTTATATACACTCTTCTCTTGTTGTCTTACCCGCACTGTATCTGATGCAGGAAACCATACATGTTCTTAACCTTTTATATGGAACAGGTGTTTAGTTAGATATAACGGAAATAGAAATGGAAAAAGCAAAGAAGATAGTAATCAGCGGAGCCAGTGGTTTTATAGGTGGCCGTCTGACGCAATTCCTGCAAGCAAAGGGATATGATGTAGTAGCTCTCACGAGAAATCATTTTCAACCTTCTGCTTCCGGGAAGTTACTTGACAGGATCTCCGGTTGTGAAGCAGTCATTAATCTGGCTGGTGCACCCATCATGAAACGGTGGAGCAAATCGTATAAAGAAGAACTGATCCGGAGCCGTGTTGAACCCACAAGGACATTGGTAGATGCCTTATCCAGGGTTGCTGAAAAGCCTTCGGTATTTATATCTGCTTCGGCTGTGGGATATTATCCCTCTCAGGGATGTTTTGACGAGCATACGGCTCGCCGGGGCGAAGGTTTCCTTTCGGAGGTGTGCGCTTTGTGGGAAAAGGAGGCACTGCGTGCTGCGGATACAGTGCGTACGGTGATCACCCGGTTTGGGATTGTCCTTGATGAGAAGGGAGGAGCTTTTGGTCCATTATCTTTGCCGGCCCGTACCGGAGTAGCTGTCTGGTTTGCCCCGGGCAGTCAGCCTATCTCGTGGATTGCTTTGACTGACCTGTTGCATGCAATGGACTTCTTACTACATACTCCTGCTGTGGAAGGAGTGGTGAATCTGGTAGCTCCTCAGCAACTAACCAACAAAGAATTTTGTCGGTTGGTAGCAAAGCACTACAACGCACATATTCCCTGTAAAGTGCCCGGAAGTTTGTTGAAACTGGCTTTGGGAGAGGCAGCAGTAAACCTGATGGAGGGACAATGCGTACGACCCGCCAGACTGGTAAAGAATGGATTTGTGTTCCGTAATCCCGATCTACAGCATTTCTTAGATAGCCTGAAGAAGTAGGACGCCAGTTTATATATTGCTTGTTTATTATTTAGACGCAAATATGCGTCTCTACACGGTTCATGCATTTATTGAATATGAAAATCTGTCACCACCCATATTTCCTGCTCGTCGGAATGTATGAGTTTATTGATCCGGTAATGTCCCGCAGGATATCCTCCCGTCTTTACAGAGAATGTCAATGTATCGGTCGCGGACTCTCCCGGACCCAGTATAGTCAGCTGTGAATCGTCCTGGTCACTGGAAAGAAAATATACCGGTACCCATTTCTTCTTCTCCTTGTGTTCGATCATGTATGAATCTCCGTATCGGATAGATTTCGAGCTATGGTTGGTCAGTACCATTTTCCATACATCCGTTGTTCCGGACAGATGGCGTGGGATCAGATTCAGATCTATATCTTTTGCCGGATGGATCTTTTCCCACTTGTTATGTGCAGAATTGTATTGCAGGTTGTACGGGGTTCTTCCGCCAATGAAGGTAAGTGTGAACGTCTGCTCTCCCCGGGCTTCGTACAGAGGCCACCAAAACTTATAAGGCCGGGTTGGATTAAGCTTTTCCAGTACCTCCATGTCTGTTCCTATAGGAAGCTGCCCATGTTGTCGATAATAGTTGGTAATGTTGTCGGCAAACACATTTCCTGCTTTCATTTCCCTGTGATAATAGATATTTTGCGGACGGGAAATCCAGATGATAAGAAATACTATCACCACCAATACAATAGGGATCCAGATCTTTATAAACTTCATGATTTTCTACATTCTATGTATCTATCCTACCTACAAAGATAAAATATTGTGTGATCATTTTATAGCAAAAAGATCATTATTTATTTTAGGATAGATACCTGATACATATAACGTATGAAAATCGCTTAATGTTGCTTTCTCCCGGATCATGTATGGCAGCTATTTGATTTGTAAAAGAGGGTGTGTCAAAAGTTCCCTCTGGCTTTGAGTCAGTTATAAGTGATAAATTATAAGTGATAAGTTTTAAGTCACACATTGTAAGCGACTGATTTCGTACCCATTCCGGAAGTGTTCTACTTTCCTAAACCCGAAAGTGCTCCCCACCTCCCAAGCCTGAAGGGCATAGCCGTCAGGCTAAGGATTGGTAGCCCCGTAGGGGTTTTCTGTTTGTAGCCCCGTG
>DALZBD010000601.1:0-2256 GCA_031977515.1 Bacteroides sp.
TTCTGTACCCCCTGAGTTCTTCTGAAAGTAAACCGGACCAGACTATTTACTTTACATCAGATCATACTGCTGTATTCTTTTTACTTCTATAAAAAGAGCATGGAAACAGGTAAACCGTAGAGTTTATATAGCCCCAATGACTATTTACTCATCATGAAGCGCCTCCGCAGGTTTCAGTTTCATGGCATACCTGGCGGGCGACCAGCATCCGATCAATACCATGGCGGCGATCAGTATATAAGTCAGGAAAATGGTCGTTATGTAGCGGAAAGGAGTTACCGGCGACAAAGCCAGTACATTCAGGTCGGCATACGCCATGTTCAGGCAGACCACAATGGCAGGAATGGCAGCCAGCGTAAAGAGCATCAACCCCTCCAGCAGGATGTAGTGTTGCACCTGACGCCGGGTAGCTCCCATGGCCATGCGCAGACCGATCTCCCCTCTCCTCTTCCTTGTCCGGAACCAGAAAGTTCCAATAAGTGCAAAGAACACATTGCAGATAAAAAACGTAGAGATCCCATAAGAAAGTTGCAGATAGGCAGTATGCCCCTGCTCGATCGCGAATACCTCTTTCTTCTCTTCATAAGACTGTATACCGATCATATAATAGGGTCCTACGCGCAAACGGGACTTCATGTCACGAAGAAATTTCTCCATAAAACCTGCCGGTGTACCGGGCCTTACACGCAATGCAACCTCGGGCAGCGAATACCGGAGTACCTCCGGTTCAAGATATACATATATAAAAGGTTCGTACACATAGAACTCGTTGATCTTGGTAGGGGGCAAAATACCCGATACATAATAGGCATTTTCCGTCTTGCCGTGTTTATTCGCATAATAGTTGTAAAAACGCATCCCCACAGCACTCTGGTCTCTAAACAGGATCCCTGCCATATCACCGGAGATAAGTGCGGGACGGGGGTAGGGAATATGTTCCCAATTGTCTGTATTTCCTCCTTGCACATCTATCCGAAACACATCTGTATAGCCTGCGGAAATGTATCTGATCTTGGCTTTGCAGACAGCACTCGTATCACGCTCGTTGGCATACACTTCCATCATCCAATTGTCTTCATACAAGCGAGTACCCATGTAATAGCAAACCGCTTCTACTTCGGGATACTCTTTTATCTGCCGCATCATTTCCAGAAAATAGTCCTCTCTTTTTTCCGTCAAAGTAGTATCGTTCCACAATTTCATGTTGACAGCAATATCTACCTGATATACATCTTCAATCTCTACTCCACGGGGTTGAAAGGTGGTAATGGCATAATCCCACATCAGATCTACCCAAAACCACATCACCACAAAAATAATGATCAACTGTATATACAACCAACCGTTGGAGCGACGCTGGCTCCACAATTGCTGAGCCGTTTGTTTCCATATCGTATTCATACTTATTCTCCCTGGATTATCTCGGTAATGGGACGACGAACTGCCATCCATACAGGTATCATTACCGACAATACATTAAACAAAACACACAAAAGCAACACCATCAGAAAGAGATCGAAACGCACAAACAATCCCGCGTCCATCAGACCTGTTTCCGTACGTAGAGAGGCATTGCCAAACATCCAATGACCGCCCAGAAGCACTACCACACAGGAGATTGCATATCCAATCACTCCTCCGGCGAGGGTCAGTACCAGATTTTCTTTCAGCAACTGCCTGAAAATAGAGACTGTAGGTGCCCCGTAAGCCTTACGTATGCCTATCTCTTCCATTCTGTTGCGTATATGGCTCTGTACCAATCCACTTATATTGATGGCCGGTACCACAAGCAAGACACCCATCAGCAAGACAAAGACCATCGAAGGGGTCATTACGCTCTCCTGAAAAAACATCTGCTGTTCGTGCGTACGGAAATGAGAGGTTCTGAACTGGTATTCGACAAGAGTCGTGTTGAGCTGATCTACCCGCCTTTCGACCGCCGCACGTATCTCTTTTTCCGAGACACCCGGTTTATGGGTAAATACAGCAAGGTAAGATCCTCTCAGCTCTCCGGCCCGATCCATCCTGCTGTCCGGATAAAAAGCGGTGGTTGGTACCCAAAGATCTGCACAGGCGGTAATAAACAGGTTACTGACCGGCCTCACCACTCCAACGATCTGTACAGGCTCAAAGTCTACCAAGATCTCCTTACCGACCACATCTGTAGTCTTAAAAATGTCCGTTGCCAGTGTCTCGCTCACTACCGCTACCCGTCGTCTGGCATCCCACTCCTCCCGATTTATGTGCCTGCCGTTC
>DALZBD010000602.1:0-2255 GCA_031977515.1 Bacteroides sp.
TTAAGGGGCGTTTTTTTTCTACGGTTTTACGCCCGGTTTAACTTTTTGTTATTTATTTGTTTTGTTTAATTTATTAACTACCACTCTCTCGGATTTTTGAATTGTGCCCAGCATCCGTATTGTGTACCATTGTTTAAATCACGGGCGTATACAAATCTGGATGCATCACCTCTGGATTTAAGTGTATATATCTCTTTGCTGGTATTATGAGTACCTCTATCCGTATGTATATAAGTCGATTTAAGAGTAGTAATATGTTTAGAGCCATCATACGTTATTTGATAACCGTTACCAGGCTTAATATGAACCTTACTATCATTCATGTTCTTTATTTCGATTACGTGCCCGTCATCATATGCTTCCATGGTAGGTAAAGTGACTGTAATTTCTGATTTATTTATACACAATACACAGGTAGACATTTTGTTAATCGTACAGGTATTTTCCACAATTTCCACTTTCTCAGCAAAGCCGGCAATACACCCTCCATTCATCAACAATGCAATATTGGTCAATGCATTCCGTGCAGAGATAATGGTACTGTAATTGATGCGTCCCATCCCCATCCAATCTGATTGATCGTGATTTTCAAATCTGGCTACTCCACGGTATCCTCCCGAAGCAGGGAGTATATTCCCCCCAATTCCTGCAAAACAGGCATGAGGATCGTTTCTGAAAATGAGATAGGCATCATTGTTGTAAACACCATTTTCATTTTGGTTAGTCAGACCTGTACCTGAGATTTTAAAACCTCCAATAGAACCGGAAATGGCTGTAACTTCTCCTGTAAATGAACCGGAAGTAGCTGTAATTGTACCTGTTATATCGGCTTTCTTACATTTCAGGGTACCTTCTTCCCAATCCAATTCAAGATTTGGCTCAAATTCTGGATTTGTATATTTATCACTTGTTTGAGTTCCTATCTTCCCTTTTCGAGAAAACAATTTATCATCATAAGCTACAGCACCAGCAAGGAGCGCATGATCGGCCATCAGAAACTCAGCAAACACATATCCTGCATTCGTAAGATGTTTCCATACTCCATTTACAGCACCACTGTCCGGAGGTGTACCAAATTCAGCTTTATTCTTTTTCTCATCATAAAAGTAAGTACCTTCCGAAGTAAGGAAATAATACAGTGAAGTCTTCGGATCTCCGGTATCAAACAAAACAAAAGGACAAAGTTCTTCCGTACGCGTATAGGTTGCATCTTTATTCCATACCCCCGCCGGATAGAAAAGCGGTCCCGGTTTCCCGGCCTCTCCCTTCTGAACAAACTTCACTTTACTTACTCGACTGATCTGTGTCATAACTTACTATCTGCTGTGATTACTACATCAATATCGCTGTTGGCCTTTGCACACATGGCATAGGTGACAGCTGCGCTGGCCTCCTTCGTTCTATTCTGGCTCACGGTGGAATACAGGGTATTTCCTTTCGAGTCGGAAAAGACAAACTGGAATTTGCCTTCGAAGTCCTTTATCGGAGCTTTCGAGGAATCTCCCCGCTTCACACAGGCAGGTGCATAGACCACTGTATCTCCTTCGTCTTCGATCGTCTCATTTTCCGGAGTGGGGTTGAGCAGGATCAGTACCGGATCGGTAGCGTCGATGACGGTCTGTGTGTCGAAGCCGAGCATCTGACCGTCTTTATAGGCCTCTACCCTGTACTGGCTGTAGCTGTCCACCATATCTGTGGTGATGGTGACGGTAGCGGTAGTCAGGGTGGTGTTCTGTACCCACTTTCCGTTCACGATCCGGTACCACTTGTAGCTGAGTCCCGTGGTCACTTCCGCATCGCCTTCGTAGACCAATGCCTTGACCTGTACCGAGCCGCCTTCCGTGCGGATGGTAAACAGGTTGTCGTCTGCCGCTGCGATGGTCACCCGGTAGGGAGAATCGGCCTGCTTCTCGATGCGTACGGTATAGTCTGCCGTGAGTTCGTCGGTGATGTTGCCGTAGCTCACCGTGGCTCTGGCGGTAATGGTACCTGAGAGCAATCCGCTTTTCTCCACTAAGTTTTTCAGGATCTTCAGGCCGGGAATTCCGTCGCTGTTGCGTGCTCCCTTCTCGAAATAGCCCTGATAGTTGGTGGTGGTACATACGTTGTTGCTTCCAAAAGACAACACGGTGCCGTTGTACGACCATTCGATGGCCGTAGGGATAGCGATCCCCTCCGCTACCCGGCTGCTGGTAGCCACGAAATAGACCACCGGTTGCCTGGACGTATCGGCCTCCCAGTCCGGGATCACTTTG
>DALZBD010000603.1:0-2230 GCA_031977515.1 Bacteroides sp.
GCTCAAATAGCCCGCTATTATCGCCTTCAAAAAAAAGTAAACAGCCTAAAAACAAACCTAAATAAAGAAACGAGCAAAATTTAAACAGGCTCTAAACGATCCTGCCCTCTTTCAGGTGAAGGATCCGTTGGTTTTTACTTCCCCGGAACTTGAGATCCGGAGCGTAAAGTCTCTTGTTGAAACGCCCGTCTACCAGTACATCAATATAGGGAAGTGCCTCTTTTCCCTCGGGAAAACCACAGAGTTCCTCGTATGTATATCCGGTATAGCACCAGATATTCATCCGGGTCTCCTGTCGGATGCGGCGCAGAAAAGGCAGGAAATCCTGTGGATTATAAAACGGATCTCCTCCCGAAAAGCTTACTCCATCCAGGATTGGATTGTCAAGTATCTCCCTTATGATCTCCTGTATACGTTCTTCGGTGAGCGGAGTGCCCGCCTCCCGGTTCCAGCTGACCGGATTGTGGCAGCCCGGACAGCGATGCCTGCACCCGGCCAGGTAGATGCCGTAGCGAATACCCTCTCCGTCTACAATGGTCTCCGGATAGGTCGATAACAAATACAACATAGAAAATAGAGGCAGTTAGATCAGACGTGTTTGGCTCTGTCCGACTCCTCCGCTCTTTTGGCTGAGTTCCACGAACTGAGGTCTCCTGTCAGGTATCCCGTGATACGGCGCATTCTCAGGATATGCTCTCCGCGACACACCGGACATTTGTCGTAGATGACCCCTTTGTAACCACATTTGTGACAGGTATCCACCGGGTGGTTGATCGATCCGTAGCCGATGCCTTCATCATGCATCACTTTGACGATCTTGGCAATGGCGCGTACATTCTTCTGTGCCTCACCGTCCAGCTCCACATAGGTAATATGTCCACCCTTTGTTACTGCATGGAAAGGAGCCTCTTTGCGGATCTTATCCACAATACCGATCTGCTCTTTTACATCCACATGGAAAGAATTGACATAATAGTCCCGATCCGTCACTCCCGGGATCAGACCGTATTTGCGTTTGTCCATCTTGGTGAAACGTCCCGAAAGGCCTTCGGCAGGGGTAGCCAGCACCGAGTAGTTGAGCTGGTATCTCTCTTTGTACTCGTCGGCCACTTTATTGAGTTCCATGATGGCTTCATAAAGCGTATCCCACGACTTGGGGTTCTTGCCATGGCCTTCGCCATAGAGAGCCACCATCGCATTGTGTCCTCCGATAAATCCAATACCCAGGGTGCCGCTGCGCAATACATCGCCCACCTCTTCGTTGGGGGTCAGGTTGCCACCCTCTTTCCATACATTGTTGCCCATCATGAAGGGGAATTGCATGGCGAGTGCGGTGCGTTGGTACTGATAGCGGCTGTAGAGCTGATCTGCCACCAGACGAGCCTTCTCCCCGACAGACTTCAGGAAGATCTCTTTCGCTTTCATTTCTGTCGCTTCCGGGCGCTCTCCCTCGGTCAGGCTCTCTGCCTGTATGCGGGCTTCAATGGCCAGACGTGGCATATTGATCGTGGTGAACGACAGGTTTCCTCTTCCCAGCGAGGTCTTCTCACCAGCCACGTTGTCAAAAACACGTGTGCGGCATCCCATGGTAGCCAACTCATAATGGTAGCGTTTGGGGTCATTGGCATCCCACTTCTCGTGTTTATTGAACGGAGTGTCCAGGAACATGAAGTTGGGAAACAGTGCTTTCGCGGTGGTCTGACACGCTTTGAGCATCAGGTCGAAGTTGGGTGCCTCAAAGGTAAACTCTCCATTCAGGGCTGCTTCAAAGTCAGTCGATGCCGTCTCGAAATCTTTCTCCGAGTAGCTGACACCGTCTTTTACTTTGAAGATCTGAATGGGGAATACTGGAACCTCTCCGCGTGCTCCCAGTCCCTGCACGGTTGCTTTGAGCAGCTCTTCGATCACCATACGGCCTTCCGGAGAGGTATCGGTACCGTAGTTGATGGAGCTGAACACCACCTGGTTCCCTCCGCGGGAATGCATGGTGTTGAGGTTGTGAATGAAACCCTCCATGGCCTGGTGAGTTTCTTTGCGGGTCTGATCCTGTGCTTTGGTAAGCAGGCGTGCCAGCGTCTCTTCGTCTATCTCTACTCCCTGCTCACGAAGCTGTGTGATCAGATTCTTTTGCTCCTGTACAGAAGGGACCACCGAAGAGAGTGTACCGTTGACAAGTGTTTTGATCTCTTTGTCTGCCTGGTCTTTGCCATACAGGGAGAGATAGAAAGAG
>DALZBD010000604.1:0-2120 GCA_031977515.1 Bacteroides sp.
AAGACTGGCGGAGTGCAATTGGACAAATTTTACATTCTTTCAATAAATAGACCTACTGAATTACACATCAATAAAATTATTTCCCCAAATAGTGCCGGACAATTCCTACATTCTTGTAACAAACAAACCTACTGATTTACAGATCAGTAAAATTATTTTCAGAAACAGTTAGTATATAGTTTGCATTAAAAGCTATCTTTGCAATATGTTAGTTGAACGTGTTGCCGCATATATCCGAAAAGAAGATCTCCTTATCCCCGGAGAAAAAGTAGTAATTGCCCTGAGTGGAGGTGCCGACTCTGTGGCTCTCCTGCATATATTACTTGCTTTGGGGTATAATTGTGAGGCAGCGCACTGCAATTTTCATCTGCGTGGAGAAGAATCGGACAGAGACGAAGCATTTGTACGTGACCTATGCCATTCTTTAAAGATACCTGTTCATGTGATGCAGTTTGATACGCAGGTATATGCCAGGGAGAAACATCTGTCTGTTGAAATGGCTGCCCGGGAACTCAGATATACATGGTTCGACGATCTGCTCAGTCAATTATCTGCATCCGCCATCGCAGTTGCCCATCATCAGGACGATAGTGTGGAGACTCTCCTCCTCAATCTGATCCGGGGAACAGGGATTCATGGTCTGCGTGGCATTCCGGCCCGAAACGGTTCGGTCGTCCGCCCTTTGCTCTGTATCACCCGTGAAGAGTTGATCAGTTTCCTGGATGATCTGGGTCAGAAATACGTTACGGACAGTACCAACCTGAGCAATGAGTATACCCGCAACAAAATACGCCTGGATCTGCTCCCCCTGCTGCGGGAGATCAATCCGGAAGTTGACAAAAAACTCGCACATACCAGCCAATACCTGCGTCAGGTATCTATCATATATGATCAGGCTATGGAGGCGGCCCGGCAGCGGGTACAAAAGCCGGAAGGTATTCATATCCGTTCCTTATTCAAAGAGGTGTCTCCTGAAACGGTATTATTCGAAATATTGTATCCGCTTGGGTTTCCCCCTGCCCAGATCCGGAAGATCTTTCATTCCCTTCAGGGCCGGTCAGGGAAGCAATTTACAGGTACCAAAGGTTGGAAAGCTGTCAAAGACAGGGAACTATTGCTGCTTGTCAGAGAAGACAGCAGCAATGAGACTCCTCCTTTTCAAATCCTGACAGAAACGATCGCCGTCACGCCTGATTTTGTGATTCCACGCGAAAAACAGATTGCATGTGTGGATGCGGATAAAGTTGTCTTTCCATTGGAAGTAAGAAAGTGGAAACAGGGAGATAAATTCATACCGCTGGGCATGAAAGGGAAAAAGCTGGTAAGCGATTTTCTCACCGATCTGAAATTTTCTCTCCCACAGAAAGAAAAACAATGGGTAGTATGTAGTGACGAAAAAATAATATGGGTGATCGGAGAAAGAATTGACAACCGATTCCGGATCAATGAACAGACTAAGAGCGTTCTGGTCATACGTACAGTACCGTTGAAACCGGAATAGACCACCACGAAAACCACACTGCTTCGAACGATACCCGAAGCAATCCTGCAATTGCACTGTATGGAGAAAATAGATGCTTTCACATGCATGGCCGGTTTTTCATCAAACCTGTGAACAACTTGAAGACAGATGTGTTGAAGGAGATAATTACGACTAAAATAATCCGCTTTATAGGTGAATATTGTATTTTTCGGATGAAAAATCATAAACATATCTATAAAAAAGGTTTATTAAGAGGTTGGAAGATAAAATATTTATTATATTTGCACCGTTGAAAATTTCTGTTGTTCCTCTCTCCGGAGGAAATTCACCACAGATTTCCAATTCAATAGCATTCATCCCAAATTTATCATTATACAACAACGCTTATATGCTCACATCTGTGCAGATATATTTATTTGCTACGCATATATGACGACAAAGAAAGAAATTAAAAACTTACCCATACTTTATGTATAACATTATTCAATTGAACGACAAAAACCTGTCGGAACTTCAAACTATTGCTCAGGAGTTAGGTATCAAAAAAGCCGAATCTTTCAAAAAAGAAGAATTGGTTTATAAGATCCTGGACGAACAGGCAATTGTGGGAGCTACCAAGAAAGTAGCCGCAGACAAA
>DALZBD010000605.1:0-2096 GCA_031977515.1 Bacteroides sp.
ATCTCTTTGCTTTTGTCTTAAAAATACAGGGTGGGACGGTCATAGGTTTTATTGATTGTAACAGCACAGTACGTATACTGTGCTGTATCCGACGCTTCTAACGGTGTATGGCTATACCTAAAGGTGGTGCGGGGTGTTTGAGTTTGAGACGCAAATATGCGTCTCTACGTAGTGAAGGGCAGCACCCCGGTTTCTGGCTCAGGCTGCTGGGGCAGCCAGCTGTCAGTGTCGTACTTTACATCTGTGACCCGGTCTTTTTGCTGGCTGGCATTGGGATTTTCCCGGCAGCTCTGGTAGCGCCCGTTGACTGTGTTGTAGACAAAAGAGGCGGTACCTTCGGTGCCCAGGTGGCGGAAGCGTAGCTTTTCTACATGCACCCGGGCTACTTTTGCTGCCCGGTCGCGCTCCACCACCAACCCATAGTCGCAAAGGTTGTAGAAGTGTGCCGATCCGCTGATGTCGTACAGGGTAGGGGTCAGAGGACGGTTGGTGAGGCGATTACGCTCCATCTTCTTCGGGTGTGCCACGAGCACCACCATGCACTGATAGCGGTTGGCAAACCGGAAGAGCTTGCTCAGGAAATCGGCAATGTAGCTGGTCTCCCGGTTGTCCTTGCCATCGGCAGCGGCCTGATGGTCGATGCGGTTGTAGGGGTCGATCACCAGCAGGCGGATGCCCCGTCGGCGGATCAGCGCGCGTGCTTTGTCCAGGATGCTTTCCAGCCTGTAGTCCTCTTCGGGCAGGATGTGGTAGACATTCTCAGAGAGGAAGCGTATGCCCTGTTCGTAGAGGGCGGTTGGGGTCTTGCCCGTCTCGAAGCGGCATCCGGTGAGCTTCTCCATGTGCTTGCGCATGTGATAGGCCAGCGGCATATTCTCCGGACTGAAAAAGCCTACCCGCCAGCCGTGGCGCAGGCAGAGGCGCAGCATCAGTTCGTCTGTGAATTCCGACTTCCCGCTGCCGGGCACACCGGTGATGACACACAGCCTTCCCAGTTCGAAAGTGCAGAGACGATCGAGATTTTCCAGTCCCGTATCCGCTCCTTTTTCGAAACCGTTGGCAAACAGCGCGTCCAGCTCCTTGCGGCAGTCCTCGGCAGTAAATACCCCTTCGAGTGGCAGTTCCGGTGCCTGTGCGATGGCGATGCGCAGGCTTTCGGCACCGTAGGCCACCAGGTGTTCGTTGGCATCCTTGCATCCGGGGCCGTAGGAGATCACTCGGCAGCATTCGGGACCAAAGCGGCGGATCAGTTCCTGCTGCATCCGTTTGCCCTTCTCGTCGCTGTCGGTAGCCAGATAGATTACCTGTTTGTCTTCGAAGTGGCTCTCCACAAAGCGGTCGAGCCACGAGAGGTTGGCATTGGCACCGTTGGGGGCGCTCACTACATCGTACCGCCCGATGGCCATAAACGACAGGGCATCTATCTCGCCTTCGGTGATGATGCATTCCGGTGTGCCCCGGATGCCATCGATGTTGTAGGGGATCAGTTCGGCCCCACTCACCAGTTTGAAGTTTTTGCGTGCATCGCGGTACTTGGTGTTGATCAGCGTGCCCTCTTCGAAGTAGTGAAAGCAGGCGCAGTTCTCTTTCTTTCCGGTCTGCGGCATGTACTCCTGCTGCTGGCCGATCTGCATGCGGGTGAGTACTTCCTGCGGAATGCTGCGGTTTTCGATGAACCAACGCACCAACTTGTCCGAGAGCTGTGTGCGGTTGGTGTCAAATACCGGACGTTCGTAGTGTGTGGGTACTTCGGAAGAGTGTTGACCTGTCCGGTTTTCTTTGCGGTTCAGCGCTTCGAGCGAGAAGCTCCAGTGGCAGTAGTGGCACTTGCCCAGACCTCTGTCCAGATCGAGGCTCAGAGACTTGTCGCGTTTGTCTGTGCGACGTTCGCGACATTGGGGGCACTGTGTTTTCATTTTGCCGCTCGTGCGGCCGAAGGTGTCGATCTTCAAGGTGTGAAAGTTGATCGTCATTTTTGTTACGATTTAATAGATTAAAAAAATATCAATTAAAAATAAGAGCCTGTTTACATTGTACTCGTTTTTTTATATTCCCGTATTTCCCGTGTCCGCGGGGTTTTCCGTATTTCTGGGGTT
>DALZBD010000606.1:0-2083 GCA_031977515.1 Bacteroides sp.
TTGATCTGATTTTTCTTCAATACCTTCAGAATGGTTTCTGCTCCGTCGGCTTTGTCTGCGGCTGTAAACACGAGAGAGATCTGCTTCTCTTCCGGATTGCTGCGGGTGATGCCTCCGTGGTGGTATACATTTTTATCATTCGTTCTGTTTTCCTGCGTCATTCCTTCTTTCTGCAAAGCAGAGAGGTAATAAGTCAGGCAGGCTGTACCATCCATCGTGGGCTCGTTGGTCGAGTAGTCATTGATCCCGTCGTGATAGACCATCGGACCCGGCTGGAACTTTTCATAAGCCTCACCACCTTCGAGACTCACTCCGCGGAGGTTTTTAAAGATATTGGTATATACAGGTCCGTCTACCAGTCCACCGGTTGTATTTCCCAATCCGGCCACCAGTATAGAAGAGTGAGGTTGTGTGGGATAATTGCCGTAGAGCGGGAGTTCCACCACCATGCTGCTTCCCCATGGGTTACAACCAAACAGCCAGTCGAGCATGGATGCCTCCATTTCCGCGTAGGTATCGTCTCCGGTCAGTTCCCGATACAGACTGCACTGTGTCAGCATAGCTGTGGTCAGGTTGTTGGAGCACCAGATATAAGGGATACCGTGCATGAAGGGACTTTCCACAGCTTTCTCATAAGTACGCTGAATACCGGTCTTCATGTTACGGATAAATTCTTTGCTCAGTCGTGAATCACTTTCCTTGTTTTCTCTGGCGATCCAGTAATGTCCCATATTCATAAACGGATACCACTGATAGTGGCGTGCGCTGTCGGCACCCATCCAGGGAGTGATCGGCTCCTGACGGCCATATTCTACTGCTTGTTGCAGGTATTTCTCATCGCCTGTGGCTTTGAACAGTTCAATGGCCGCAAGCTCCATATCGTCTACCCAGTTGTCCTCCTCATAGATATAGGGTGATTTCACAGAAGCAGTCTGGCACACACCAGGTTTTCTTACACCCTCCTGATAGGCATCATCCGCTTTGGCACCGATCTCTGCCGCGAATTCCGGATAGAAGTCTTTCAGGATCTGTGCTCCCAATGCAAAACAGGAGGCAAATTTCCCGGCTGTGCTGGCCACCCCGGTTGTAGCATTCATAAATTCTCCGCGCTGCTGTATTTCACCGCTGCAGAAATATACGGGGCGGCCAAGTCCGGGGCCATAGCCATAATCTACTTCATCATTCTGTGGGAGGCGCATACCTGCATGATCCCGGTCGTCCGCGATCTGATTGTACATTTCTCCCTTTTCCGGATTCATCCGGTTGAGCCAGTCGAGTCCCCATTTGATCTCATCCACAATATCAGGTATTCCATTTGCACCCGGATGTCCGTCTGCATCGTATGCATCTGTGAAGGATCCGGGATTTTTGAGATAGGCAAACATCATCTGATAGATCGCATTGGCAGAGGTAGTTGTATATTGCAGATAATCTGTCGCATCGTGCCAGCCACCACGTACATCTATTTTTTGTCCGGTCCTGGTCGGATGGTAAATGATGTATCCATCGTGTGTGTGGCAACTGTCTTTCAGATACGGGTTGTAACCACATCGTTGCTGACGCATGTAGTTGAGCAGATAATCTGCGGTACCGTCATACACTCTGGTGTTGATCGCGAATTTAGGAGATTCTGCCTTACCTGCTCTCAGGTAATACGTTCCGGATTGATCAAAATCACTGAAATCGAGTCTGTAAGTTGCTTTCATCTGTCCTATACCACCTGTAGGTTTGGGGGAAGAATAGGTACGTACAGTTTTTCCGGTGAAAGCATCTATCAGGGAATAACCGGTAAGGGGCGAGTTCTCTTCACTCATAAATACAGCTACCTTCTTGGAGTGGGGGAGATATCCAAGTTGGTTGATCCGTATCCATTCCTCTGCACGAAGCTGTATGGAAAGGGAAATAATAATTAAGAGGCATAGCCATTGGTTAAATTTCATGGTTGGGGCGATTAAGGTTGTCGAATTGTGTTAAGTTTCCCTACAAATAAAGCGGATATTTTTAATATCAGATACAAGTTATAAATTACTTTAATTCAAATTGTGTGTTGTTTACAATATTTTAGATTGGTCAAAATGTGAAA
>DALZBD010000607.1:0-2068 GCA_031977515.1 Bacteroides sp.
TACTATGTAGAGCAAGATTGCTGGATCAGCCTGAATATTTCTGCTGCTGGTTTGCGTACAATCAATAAAAAAGGCCTGGATGCTGCGTTGAATGATGCAGTAAACAAAGGTTTTTGCGACTGGAAGACTATTAAAGTAATTGGCTAAACACAGAGGAGAACTGATCAATGGCAAAAAAGGCAAAAGGAAACAGAGTGCAGGTGATTCTGGAATGTACAGAACACAAAGAGAGTGGTATGCCGGGAACATCTCGTTATATCAGCACAAAGAATAGAAAAAATACTACGGAGAGATTGGAGTTGAAAAAATACAACCCGATCCTTAAGAGAGTAACCGTACATAAAGAAATTAAATAATAGTATAACCCATGGCAAAGAAGACAGTTGCAAGTTTGCAGGACGGTAACAAGGAAGGCCGTTCGTACACAAAGGTTATCAAGATGGTAAAATCTCCTAAGACAGGAGCTTATATCTTTGATGAGCAAATGGTACCTAACGAAAAGGTTCAGGACTTTTTCAAAAAATAATAAAGATTGCCCTCCGGCGATCTGCTGAAAATCCTCCCATTGTATAAATGAGAGGATTTTTTGTTTTGAACCATATTTTTCAAAATTCGTTTTACAATTTTCATTACTTGTTATATCTTTGTAGAAGATAGGATGTATCTTAGCATAGCTTAAGTGAACTTAGCTCTGCATTCGGTTTTCACTATCTTTGTAGAAGATAGGATGCACCTTGAACATATTTTTATCAGACAAAAGAACATATTTTTATCTGGTGGTCTATTTATTTATAAAACCCAGATTTTCTTATCTAATTTTGTACGTATGTTCATCTGTCTGAAAATGGCTTTCACAATCTTCGTAGAAGATCAGGTCACGCCACTACATAGTCCAGGTAAATCTGGTTTTACGTTCGGTTTAAACAACGAATTATATACAACTCATCTATGGGATTTTTTAGTTTTTTTTCAAAAGATAAAAAGGAGACGTTAGATAAAGGGTTATCCAAAACCAAAGAGACTGTTTTTGGTAAACTGGCTCGTGCGGTAGCCGGTAAATCCAAAGTCGATGACGAAGTGTTGGACAATCTCGAAGAGGTCCTTATCACTTCGGATGTGGGAGTAGAAACCACTCTGAACATCATCCAACGTATCGAGAAACGCGCGGCTGCCGATAAGTATGTCAATACAGCAGAGTTGAATCAGATACTCCGTGAAGAGATCGCAGCCTTACTTACTGAGAACAACTCCGGTGAAGTGGCCGATTTTGAAATGCCCATAGAGAAAAAACCGTATGTAATTATGGTAGTAGGTGTCAATGGCGTAGGAAAAACAACCACGATCGGAAAATTGGCCTATCAATTCAAGAAAGCAGGTAAATCTGTATATCTGGGTGCTGCCGATACATTCCGGGCCGCTGCCGTAGAGCAACTGGTGATCTGGGGAGAAAGGGTGGGAGTACCTGTGATCAAACAGAAAATGGGGTCTGATCCTGCTTCTGTGGCGTATGATACACTCAATTCTGCCGTGGCCAACGGTGCGGATGTGGTCATTATTGATACGGCCGGACGTCTGCACAACAAAGTGGGACTGATGAATGAGCTGACCAAGATCAAGAACGTAATGAAGAAAGTCGTTCCCGATGCTCCCCATGAAGTGCTGCTCGTGTTGGACGGATCTACCGGACAGAATGCTTTCGAACAGGCCCGGCAATTTACATTAGCTACGGAAGTTACCGCGCTTGCCATCACCAAACTGGATGGTACGGCCAAAGGAGGAGTGGTAATTGGTATATCAGACCAGTTCAAGATCCCTGTTAAATACATTGGTCTGGGTGAAGGCATAGAAGATCTGCAGGTTTTCCGTAAAAAAGAATTTGTAGATTCATTGTTCGGGGAAGACGGTGAATAGATCCGGCGAAGAGGTTGTATCATAGGTAATAGATATCTCTTTAGGGCAATATCATTCAGTTAAGGAATTCATACTGTCGACTGTATCTGATGCCATTGTCCTACACTTTACCTCACTGTCCCACGCCTCGGAGAGGCAATATCTCATAGCCCAGGGT
>DALZBD010000608.1:0-2046 GCA_031977515.1 Bacteroides sp.
TAGCCTATCTGCCCCAATGGGTGAGCCTGTTTCTCTGCAAAAATAGTCTTTTTTGTGTGAGAAAAAGAGGTGCCGCCTTCTAACTGAATCATTCGGAGAACCTTTTCGAAAGTGATAAAATATTTGTTGAAATTATGAATATCAATGGATTTGTAAAGTTTATGACTGAAAAATAAAAAATAAGTCCGGATTTTGTTTTAGATTGAATCTATTTGTTTTCCTTCTGATCGCTCAGAATCGTTTCTTTTGTTGGGAGTAGTGGATCAGGCCGAAATATGAAAACCACGGAGCCTTAGGAAATCAAAGTGTCACCAGTATCAGAATGTCAAAGTAGCCAGAAGGGCTACCCACAGAGGAGTGTAAAAAGATGGAATTTCCGGATAGGGGCTTATTGTATATAAGTAGTTTGTTTCGCAAGGTTTCCAGGCAATGGACTCCGAGCCACTTCGCGCAAGCACTTCATTTGTAAAATGTATGGATCATGCATAAGGAAAAGGAAGGCAGATAGGGGTCTGGATGTGTCATACAGCCAAAGTCCATAGTATGCCCGGTAAAGAGGTTTAGCCTGCTTGATATACAGGTGTGATCTGTTATCTTATTTCTGATCAGGTAATTACGTCGGCCAAAGATGCCGCCGGAAGATTCTATAAAGATCAAAATAAGAAATAAATACATCAAAATGATTAGTAATCTTTGTGTTTGTATTCATTTCATTTGTAGGAATAAGTTGTTAACTCACTTAAAACACACGGATCTATGAAACAAAAAAGACACACTTTCAGAGTAGGGCTTACTCTGTTCTTACTTACTTATTGTTGTATTATTTTTGCTCAGTCCCGTACGATCACAGGTGTGGTCAAAGACAAAAGCGGTGAATCTATGATCGGGGTCAATGTCATGGAAAAAGCTACTGTCAATGGGACGATCACGGGCCTTGACGGTGATTTTCAACTGACCGGCATTACAGACCAATCGGTATTGGTTGTTTCCTATATCGGATATCAGACACAGGAGATCGTTGTGGGCAATCGCTCTTTTATCGAAGTAACTTTGCAGGATGACGCGGAATTACTGGATGAGGTAGTGGTTGTCGGGTACGGTGTACAAAAAAAGAGTGACCTCACCGGTTCTATCGGTAGTGTATCTGCCGAACGTATCGCTTCCGTAGGTACCTCTTCTGTAATGGCGGCCTTGCAAGGCTCGACTCCTGGGGTAGATATCACCACCAACTCTACCCGCCCCGGTAGTTCGTTCAACATTCAGATCCGCGGTCAGAACTCCCTCGAAGGGGGCAGCCCGCTGTATGTGGTAGACGGGGTCATCACTTCCGATATTGACTTTCTGAACCCTTCGGACATCGAACGGATCGACATTCTGAAAGATGCCTCTTCCACTGCTATCTACGGTTCGCGTGGTTCCAACGGGGTTGTGATCGTGCAGACCAAGAGTGCAGCGTCGGTAAAATCCAGGCTCACTGTATCCTACGATGGGTATTACGGGGTCAGAAAGATAGCCCGCGTACCCGATTTTATGGATGGACGCGAATGGATAGACTACCGTACTTCACGTTATTATACATGGAATGCGTCGGAGAATGCCTATCAGTTGACCAGTTCCGACCAGAATGCGGTGACACAAAACTCCAGACTGGTGCATCGGGCACTCTATGAAGAAGATTATACCGACTGGCTGAAAGAGGGAACTCAGGATGGCTCCCAACAGAATCATTATGTAAATATCGCGGGCAGTAGCAATGATATTTCTTATAATATAGGTATTGGCTTTCAGAACGAGAAGGGTAACTTCCTGTTGGAGGAGATGAAAAGATATACACTGAAAGGCTCTATCAATCATAAGGCTAATAAGTATTTCTCTACCGGTGCAGACTTCTCTCTGTCTCATCAGATCGTGGATACCGGGTCGGAGTACGGGTATCGGGATCTGTTGCGAATCCCCAATGTACTCAAGGCGCACAGAGAGAACGGAGAAATGATCGAACAGCCGGGAATCGCCTCCGAGATCGATGGCGACGGCAATTTTACCTCT
>DALZBD010000609.1:0-2034 GCA_031977515.1 Bacteroides sp.
GAATTGCTGTATCCGGATATTCGGCAGTGACCTTCCCGCACGAACTCATCCCCCAGGGAAGACCGATCAGCAATAGGATGGCCAGAAATTTTCGTACCCCAGGTGGTAAACGGAAATAGAAGCGACTTCCTTTGCCGGGCTGGCTCTCTATATCAAAGGTACACACCCGGAATATTTCATTGGTTTTCCTATACTTTTCTATGATCCCTTTGCAGTTCATCAGCCCAAATCCGCTCCCTTTACTTTTCATCAGTTCTTCCCGATCCGTAGCGTCTTTCATACCGATCTCTCTGGAATCATAGACTTTCTCTCCGAGTATCTTCTCCCTGTCTTCTTCCGAAAGCCCTATCCCATTGTCCTCCACAGAGATCTCCACATACTCATCCGTCACATGGGCATATACGCGAATAGTTCCCCCTTCAGGGGTATATTTACGCGCATTTTCGGTCAGTGTATTGATCATGAAAAGGGTCAGCGCCTTGTCTGCTTTCACCACAGCATCGGTAGGCAGCACTTCAAACTGCTGCTGCTTCATTTCGAATGTCCTTCTGCCTTTGGCTACCAGCTGGAAAAGTTCATCCAGTGCAAAATTCTCAATATTAAGACTCAGGCTACCCTGTTTCATTTTGATCCACAGTGCCAGGATATCATTGTATTCATTGATGGTAGTGACCAACTCTTCGATGTAACGGAATTTCTCCTGTTTGACCTCCTGATCCTGCATAAATCCCTTCTCCGTCAACTTATGTACCTCGTTGATGATACGATCCATATAGGGATTTATTCCATTCACAATAGCCATACAGGCTTTTTTCACCACATTCTGCCGTTTGTTGGTAGCGATGTGCTGTTCAAAAATATAACGCTGTTTGTCGAGTTGTTCACGTTCCTCACCCAACGAAATGATCTTGATACCATTATCTATGGCCCAGGAGATATAAGGAGTGATCACATTCACCAGGGTCATGTCTTCTTTTGTCAGCTTATGAAGGGTATACAACTTCACCACCCCCACCGGACACTCCTTATCGGGAAGGGACAACAGGAAGCTGTTTTCTATCCCTTTCCCGGGCAAAGTTTCCTCTCTGACCTCCTCTGGTGCTTCATCCTCCTGTTGAGAAACAGGATGCTCGTCGCATACAAACTCTCCGTCTTCTATGTCATAGAGCCAGATATCCAGTGCGGTAGCCTGGAAAAGTTGCTGCATATCCGTAAAGATCGCTCCGCTTACAGCCTGCACGATCTGCCGCTCGTCGGCCAGGTCGGCAGGGACAGAGGCTATCACCTTCTGACAAACCTCCAGCGTCTGCCCCAGTCGCGCCATGTGTCTGCGGTTGCGGACATGGGAACGTTTATTGAATATCCAGAAGAGAACAATAACCAATATAATACCTGTAATGACAGCAAGCAAGAGAAAACTCAGTTGCCTGGATTCTGCCTGTAGCGCCTGATATCTGCTTTGCCATTCTTTATCCTGACGCGTGTAATCCAGAATATCGAGGTAGATATTGCGGTTGTAATCCGATTGCTTCTTATCTCCCAGTCCGGCATAAGAAACACTCAATTGTTCACGGATGCGCGAGATCCACTCAGGTACTGTCTTCACTTTATTCTCAATCCACTGTATTTCGGTATAGACCGTATCCTTTTGCTGATAAGGCCTCAGAATATCCAAACTATCGTGCGAATTGGTATAATAGAGCTGATGGTGGTAATTTACATAATCCAGCGCCTTTCCGAGTGTGTCTAATGCCTCCTGATAGTTGCCATGCGCATTGAGGTATTTACCGATAGAGACATATGCTCCTGCTATCTGATAAATATCATCGTATTCTTTGAATTTCCGCAGTGCCTCCTGCCCCAGCCGGAAAGGCAACAAAGAATCTACGGGTACTCCCAGTTGTTGCATGGCATGTGAACGCCTTCTCAGGAAGAAAGCGTAATTTCCCGGAGAAGCCATCAGATTGGCCAGGCCCTGTATGCCGTTTCCTTCGAAATAGGTATATCCTCCCAGTGAAGCAATCCGCCAGGTAT
>DALZBD010000610.1:0-1911 GCA_031977515.1 Bacteroides sp.
AGCGCAGTCCCTGGTCTACCCAGTCCCAGATGAAGCCTCCCTGCATGCGGGGGTAGGAGTAGAAGAGGTTCCAGAATTTCCGGAAATTACCCACTCCGTTGCCCATGGCGTGTGCATATTCGCAGATGATCATCGGGCGGGTGGTGTCTTCGTTGAACAGGCGTATCATATCGTCGAGGGAGATGTACATGTGCGAAATGATGTCGTATCCCGAGAGTACTTTGGAGTAGGGAGGATTTTGCGATTCGTAGTGCACCGGGCGGCTCTCTGGGTCGGTGCGCCGGATGGCTGCACAGGCCGCGTCGAAGTTGGGCCCGGTGCCGGATTCGTTGCCCAGCGACCAGCAGATGATCGAAGGGTGGTTTTTGTCGCGTTGCACCATGTTTACGTTTCTCTCCACGATGGCTTGTCTCCATTCGGGTCTCTCTCCGATGTAGTGACCCTGTGCCCAGAGGCCGTGGCTTTCTACGTTGGCTTCGTCCATGACATAGAGTCCGTATGCGTCGCACAGGCTGTAGAGATCGGGGTGGTTGGGGTAGTGGGAGGTGCGCACGGCGTTGATGTTGTGCTGCTTCATCAGCAGGATGTCCCGGATCATGGATGCGCGGGTGATGTAGCGTGCGGTATGCATATCAAACTCGTGGCGGTTCACCCCTTTTATCTTGATGGGCTGGCCGTTGACCAGCAACAGTCCCTCCTTGAGCTCTACCCGGCGGAATCCGGTCTTGTGACTGATGGCCTGTATCACGTGTCCCCGTGCGTCCAGCAGTTCCAGCCCCACGGTGTAGAGGTAGGGAGTTTCGGCTGTCCATTTGAGCGGATCGGTTACGGGATGTGAAAAGGTGAGTTGCGCCTCCGATTGTTTACGGAGTGTCTGCACGGGCTGCTCCTGACTGAATAGCAGTGTTTTGTTTTCGTCTTTCAGGGTGATGCGTACTTTCAGCCCTTTGGTGTGGGAGTGGTCTTTGTTTTCAATGCAGAGATCTACGTGCAGGTCTGCATGTTGGTAGTTGTCGTCAAGTTGCGAATAGATGGAGAAATCCCGGATGTGACTTTTGGGAGTGGTGAAAAGGAATACATCCCGGAAGATGCCGCTCAGTCTCCAGTAGTCCTGATCTTCCAGATAAGTACCGTCTGAGTAGTTGAGTACCTGTGCGGCCAGGTGATTCTCTCCCGGTTGCAGGTAGCTGCTGATTGCAAATTCGGCAGGCAGGAAACCGTCTTCGTGATAGCCTGCCTGCTTTCCATTGATCCATACGGTGAATGCCGATTGTACGCCTGCGAAGTGCAGAAATACTTCGTTCCCTTTCCAGTCAGCAGGCAGTGTGAAAGTCGTTTTGTACAGTCCGGTAGGGTTATAATCTTTGGGCACAAAAGGAGGATCGGGCTCGAACGGATATACAATGTTGGTGAAGAAAGGCGGATCATAGTTGCCCTGCACCTGCCAGTTTCCTGGTACGGGAATGTGGTCCCAATCTTCGGTCGGGTAGGTGATTTTATAGAATTCTTCCGGAGTGAGGGAAGGGTTTTTCAGGTATTTGAATTTCCATATACCATTCAGGTTCTGAACCAACGGGGATTCTCCCCCGGCTTCGGCTTCCCCGAGAGACGGGTAAGGGGTGTACGTACTGTGTGGCCGGGTGGTGTTTTCGGAGGTCACAGCCGGATCTTCCCAGGGAGGGGTCTGTGCATGGGTTTGCAAAGAGTTCCCTGCCAGAAGGCATACAACGATAGATCGGAGGAGGTTTTTCATGTGAATTCTATTTGTTGATAAGGTGATATCGGCGGATGTTTTGTTTTATTGTTTTTTAGGTGTACCAGTCCTGTAGGACATGGCCGTCAGGCTAAGGATAACCAGCCCCGTAGGGGTTGTCTGTTTGTAGCCCCGTGCGGAAGCGCGGGGAATAATAT
>DALZBD010000611.1:0-1849 GCA_031977515.1 Bacteroides sp.
TTGATATTATTTTCTGAAAGTATCACACTCCGGTATAGGTATGGGGAGTGATCGCTCTCAATTCGTTCTTTACATGTTCATTTACATCCAGTTCTTCTATAAAAGCCCGGATCGAGGTCTCTGTAATGGTCTCATTGGTACGGGTCAATGCTTTCAATGCTTCATAAGGTTTGGGATATCCTTCTCTGCGAAGTATAGTCTGTATGGCTTCTGCCACTACACTCCAGCAATCGTCCAGATCGGAAGCGATGGCTGCTTCGTTGAGCAACAGTTTGCCTAAGCCTTTGAGCGTGCTTTGTATAGCGATCACTGCATGACCAAACGGCACTCCGACGTTGCGCAGTACGGTTGAGTCTGTCAGGTCGCGTTGCAGGCGTGAGATCGGCAGTTTGGAAGCTAAATGTTCCAGTATAGCGTTGGCAATACCGAGATTGCCTTCGGAATTCTCAAAATCGATCGGGTTTACTTTGTGCGGCATGGCACTGGACCCTACTTCACCGGCTTTGATCTTCTGCTTGAAATACTCCATAGAGATATATTGCCAGAAGTCGCGGTTCATATCCATCAGGATAGTATGGACACGCTTCATGGCATCGAAAACAGCTGCCAGATGATCGTAGTTGGAGATTTGTGTGGTATAGGCCTCACGCGTAAGTCCCAGTTTCTCCTCTACAAACCGGTTGCCAAATGCTTTCCAGTCATGTTCGGGATAAGCCACCTGATGTGCGTTATAGTTTCCTGTAGCTCCTCCGAATTTGGCGGTAAGCGGACAGGCCTTTAATGTTTTCAACTGCTCCTGCAGACGGTAGACAAACACCTTTACCTCTTTACCCAGGCGTGTGGGAGAAGCAGGCTGTCCGTGTGTACGGGCCAGCATCGGTATATCTGCCCAGTCGGTAGCATAAGTGTCCAGCTGGCAGATCAGTTCTTCAAGCAACGGATAATATACGGTTTGCAGTGCCTCTTTGACCGACAAAGGTACTGAGGTGTTGTTGATGTCCTGCGAGGTGAGTCCGAAATGAATAAATTCTTTGTAAGCATCCAACCCGCCGATCTTGTCAAATTCCTCCTTGAGGAAGTACTCTACGGCTTTTACATCATGATTGGTCACGCTTTCAATCTCTTTCACACGTTCTGCGTCGGCTTCGTTGAATTCAAGATAGATCGTGCGCAGTTTTCCAAATAAAGCGGGATCCACCCCCTGTAACTGCGGTAACGGTAGTTCGCACAGAGCGATAAAGTATTCAATTTCTACCCTTACCCGGTATCTGATGAGTGCGTATTCCGAAAAATAAGCCGTAAGTTGTTCGGTCTTGTTTCTATAGCGGCCATCTATAGGGGAAACGGCCGTGAGAGCATCCAATTTCATGCGTTAGTTAGTTGGGTTACATTCAAGACGCAAAATTAATTTTTTTTCCTGAGTATGAAAGAAGAAAGTGTGATAAAAAAGGTTTTATTTACAGGAAAAGAGAAGAAAAAGACCAGATTCACCAGATATTCATTCTGACAACGTGTACAGAATCGTTGCGGGAGAGTTTTTTCGTCTCTTTTACATAATGATTACTCCAATCGCGGATCAAGTGGATGCAGGGACAGGATATATTATTCCGGTTATCTATAAAAAAAGGGGCAGAAGCCTGGATGTTCTTTAGTTTAGTTATGGATTGTAAGTGGCAGTCTTTACCGGGTCCCTTTCTGGAACCAAATCAAAGAACGTCTGCACTGTTGAAATACCCTCATAGAACAGAACACATCTTATTAACTGGATTTTCAACTCACGTGAAAAACAACCTATATAACTGCCAACTTTATTCCTGATGATTCTCACAAAAACGAGGTTGTCTGATCT
>DALZBD010000612.1:0-1821 GCA_031977515.1 Bacteroides sp.
TTCCACGATGTGCAATTGTCATTGGTCGGACGTACTCCCTTCTTCCTTTCCAAAAAAGCGCCATTCGATCCGGATGCCGTACTCTCCACAGGCAATGACAACCAGGGAGTCTATGTGTTCGGTATGCCAACCACGAGGAGTTTAGGATTTAATATCAAACTTACATTCTAAAAAAACATTCTTATGAAAAATAAATTCTATTATATACAGGGGCTGTTGTTAAGTGTACTGATCGGATTCACAGCCTGTACAGATGCTTTCGAAGGTTACAATACCAACAAAGCAGGATTTGACGACGAGAAGAAAAAGCAGGACTACAATTATTTTGGTATTCCGCTGGGCATCATTCAGCAAGGGATCTATTTCAACTACGACTGGGGAGGCGGCAAGAACTGGCCGTTCCAGATCATGCAGAACCTGGGTGCCGATATGTTTTCCGGATATATGCACGACTTCAATCCATTCAACGAAGGTAGAAACAACAGTACATACCACATGATGGACGGATGGAACGGGTCGTTCTGGGAGAATACATACGGATATATCATGCCGGAGGTACAAAAATCGGAAAAGATCAACAAAGAAGAGAATATCGGATTTTATGGGATCACAAAGATACTGAAAGTAGAACTCATGCACCGGGTATCAGACCTGTATGGCCCTATCATATACACTCAATTCGGTTCTAAAACAGGCTCCTCACCCGATACCCAGCAAGAGGCCTACCAGGCGTTTTTCCAGGATCTGGACGAAGGGATCGCTCAGATAGAAAAGTTTATGTCAGAAACTCCGGGAGTAGAGAATTTCACGAAGTTTGATATACTCATGCCAGCAGGTAACAAAACCTATACGCAATGGATCAGATTTGCCAACTCTTTGCGTCTGCGTCTGGCCATACGTATCGCCATGGCCGATCCGGTACTCGCCAAAGCGGAGGCACTGAAGGCAATGGGGCATCCCGATGGATTGCTGGAAACAAACAATGAGATCGTGGCTGTATCCACGGCATCGGGCTATATCAATCCGCTTGGAGAGATCGGCAAAGCATGGTCAGAGGTATATATGAATGCAAATATGGAATCGTTCTTAGGCGGATACGAAGACCCGCGTATGGAAAAATACTTTGACAAAGCTGCCGGAGTAGAGGCCACAAGTGAGATTGAATATGTAAACACTTACAAAGGAATTCGTCAGGGCACCGGCTTCAACCACCAGAACTACAAAGGGCACTCCCGAAGTACCATCAGTCAAACGACAGATGCGGTGTTGATGACAGCAGCAGAGGTATGGTTTCTGCGTGCGGAAGCCGCGTTACGCGGATGGACCACCGAGATCGTGAAAGACTGCTATGAACAGGGTATCCGGGCATCTTTTGCACAATGGGGAGCCAGCGGAGTAGAAGATTACCTGAAAAACGAGAAAATGCCCAAAGATTATGAAGATGCTTTCCGGAAAGAAAACAATATAAAAGCTGTCAACAGCACAACACCGAAGTGGGAAGAAGGAGCATCCGACGAAGAAAAGCTGGCTAAGATCATCACTCAGAAATGGATCGCCTGCTATCCGGAAGGTTGTGAAGGCTGGGCCGAACAGCGCCGTACAGGATACCCGAAACTATTCCCGGTGATGGTCAACGACAGTAAAGACATTGATACCAACAAAGGCCCCAGACGACTTAATTTCAATGTAAACATCATTAGTAGCAACCCACAGCAGTACAAAGAGCTTGAAGCTGCGTTGAACGGGCCGGACAATTGTGCCACCAATCTCTGGTGGGATACCGGTAGGAATTTCTGAAAAACCAACCTGCATATTTTGTTT
>DALZBD010000613.1:0-1816 GCA_031977515.1 Bacteroides sp.
AGGTAGGGATCATCTCGGCCATGCTCCACTATCCGCAATTGCTTATCCTGGACGAGCCATTTAATTTTCTGGATCCAAGTTCGCAGTCTGTGATCAAGCTTCTTCTGAAAAAATACAACGAAGAACATCAGGCCACAGTGATCATATCCAGCCACAACCTCAATCATACGGTAGATGTATGTCCGCGTATTGCGTTGATGGAAAACGGCACGATCCTGCGGGATATAAACAATGAAAACAGCTCCGCGGAGAAAGAACTGGAAGACTATTTCAATGTAGAACACGCATGAGAATAACACTGACACGTCTGCTCATACTGGCAGGAACGGTATTCTTACTGAGTTCCTGTCGCACGGCAGCCCCACGACTCGACTACAAAGCATTGGCACATGCCTCTGTGAAGTTGGGGATGGACATAGATCTGCACGACAACCACCGTCTCTATACGGAAGCAGCTCAATGGATCGGTACACCTTACAAATACGGAGGAGATACCAAACGTGGAGCAGACTGCTCAGGATTTACCCGCCAGCTATACAAAACAGTGTATCACAAATCGCTGGAACGCAGTTCCCAGGGCCAACAGAAACAATGCAAAAAGGTATCTAAAAACAATCTCAAGGAGGGAGACCTCGTGTTCTTTTCGAGCAACAACTCCGGAAAAAAGGTAGCCCATGTAGGGGTTTACCTGAAAAACGGGAAGTTTGTTCATGCCAGCACCAGCCGGGGAGTGATTGTCAGCAGCCTCAATGAAACTTACTACAAAAACCACTGGATATCCGGTGGAAGAAAATAAATAATAATCTTCAGACAATATGAAAAAAATCACATTTTGTATCGCACTCCTGTGTGCTTGTCTTTCTATGCAGGCACAGTTACTGTGGAAAATATCAGGCAATTCTCTGGAAAAGCCTTCTTACCTGTTTGGTACACACCACCTGGCTCCCATCCGTATCATGGAAGATATCACCGAACTGCGTCCGGCTCTTCAAAGTGTGGATCAGGTAGTGGGAGAATTGGTCATGAGCGAAATGCAAAACCCGGAAGCCATGATGAAAATTCAGCAGATGGCCGTAATGAGTGATGGCACTACCCTGAATACCCTTTTCACTCCGGGACAATATGCATTGGTCAATAGCTGTACGAAAGAACACATGATGCTGGATCTGGATATGATGCCTGTATTGAAACCGACCGCCATCCAAAACAACCTGATCGTGCTGCTGTATATCAAGACTATCGGAGACGGATACGATCCGCAATTCCAGTTGGATGGCTTCATTCAGAAGATCGGAGCGGATAACGGAAACAAAGTGATCGGACTTGAAACTCCGGAGTTCCAGCTCGATCTTCTCTTCAATAAAACGCCACTTCCCCGTCAAGCCACCCAGCTGCTCTGCCTGGTGGAAAATATAGAAAAGAATATGCAGAATGCCAAAAAGCTGACAGATGCCTATATGGAACAGGATCTGGACGCGATGTGGGCACTTGCTCTGGAGCGCGAAGGCAACCAGTGTGATCCGCTGACCGAAGAATGGGAAGCACTCACAGACGGCCGGAACCTGGCATGGATAGAGCAGCTACCTGCTATCCTGGAAGAGGGCAGTTCGTTCATTGCCGTAGGAGCCCTTCATTTGATTGGCGAGACAGGGCTGATCAATCAATTGAAAAAATTGGGGTATCAGCTGGAACCGATGAATTGATTCTTTCTATAGAAAAAGTACTATAAATTGTACCTGGATATATTCCCCACTGGTAATTATATGTATAAATTACCAGTGGGGGATTTTTTTATAAAATCATTTCCATAATCATA
>DALZBD010000614.1:0-1760 GCA_031977515.1 Bacteroides sp.
AGTATCAGGCAGAAAAAGCCGATACCAACATTATTATACACACTGGAATGTACCATTTTTATCCTTTAGTAAGTATTCTTCCGATTGTCTTTTTATTCCATTGTAGGGAATAAAACCATTCCACATGACCAATTCCTCACTCTCGACTGTAAATTTTCTAAAATGATAGCAAAAAAGGAGGAAGCGCACCGTACATTCAACGCTCTGGCAAAAGGTGAGTCCAACATTCTGCCTCCGGAAAAACGTTCCGGGCTGAAGTATTTGGAATGTTTACCGATAAATGTGACATGAACCGTATCATCCATTGTAATTACGAGAAGAAGTAATTCATAAGATCAGAAGTTTGCTTAAGAACAAACGCCACCGGGTTACTGTTTCATTTATTTAAGACTTATAAAACTCATTACCAACAATATTAAACGTAACAGTATGGAGATCAATATTAAACCAGTAACCAACACCTTCCGGGCAAGTGACGGTTACAATATATTTTACAGGAACTGGAAAGTTGCTGATACCCCCAAAGCCGTGATAATTGTCGTTCATGGGTTTAATTCACATGGAGGTTATTATCAGTGGGCTGCTGAACAGTTCATCAAAAACAATTATGAAGTTTACGCCCTTGATATGCGTGGTCGTGGTCAATCAGACGGAGAACGCTTTTACTCTTCTGATTATAATACTATTATTTCAGATATGGATAAAATGGTATCCATTGCAAAAGACGCACATCCCGGCCTGCCACTTTTTGTTCTGGGACACAGTGCAGGTGGAGTGATGTCGTGTATCTATATGCTGGAACATCAGGATAGAGTAAACGGATTTATATGTGAAAGTTTTGCTTATCAGATTCCTGCCCCGGATTTTGTAATAGCAGTACTAAAAGGTATAAGTCATCTGGCACCACATGCTCATGTCTTAAAATTGAAAAACGAGGACTTTTCCCGCGATCCTGCCATGGTAGAGTATATGAATAACGACCCGTTGATTGCCCACGAAGTACAGCCAACTAAAACTGTTCAACAAATGGTTCTTGCTGACGAAAGACTAAAGAAAGAATTTTCCCGGATCACAGTTCCGTTATTGATCCTTCACGGTACAGCAGATAAAGCTACTAAATATCAGGGCAGCCAGGAATTTTATGATCATGCAGGATCAGCTGATAAGACACTGAAGTTATATGAAGGACATTACCATGACTTACTTCTTGATAAAGACAAAGAAGTAGTTATGAATGATATTCTGGAGTGGTTAGACAGAGAGTCTCATCATACAAATGAATAAAAAACACCTTTGTGTTCAGATAAAAAGGAGAAGATCAGACTATTGCTATTCAAATCATTAGAAGTACTCTGGTGACCTTTTTTAGTCTTTTCAAAAAAGTCACCTATTCCGCCACCGCAGACGTGGGATATGGCTCTTTTTCGAGAAATGGGAGAAAATAAAAATCCCTGAAAATCATTGATTTTCAGGGATTTTCCGCTTTTTAATTTCTTTTTCAGTGGTGCCACCAGGAATCGAACCAGGGACACAAGGATTTTCAGTCCTTTGCTCTACCAACTGAGCTATGGCACCTTTCTTATTTGCGGTTGCAAAGATAAGTATATTTTTTAATACCACAACAGATCAAAGAAAAAAATAGAATATTTCACGAAATTATTTGCGAAAAATAAAATTCACTGTATCTTTGTAACCGCATTGATCGGAATGTAGCGCAGTTGGTAGCGCACTACGTTCGGGACGTAGGGGTCGGGTGTTCG
>DALZBD010000615.1:0-1654 GCA_031977515.1 Bacteroides sp.
GAGTAGAAAAAGAGAGATTTATAGTAAAGAGACAAAAAAATATACATTTTCAGAACTGTCGCTGCAAAGAGACCAGAAACTCACGGGGGCGCAGGGAAAGCCACGTTTCCCGGCTCTGTAAGGTAGAATAAGTAATATAGCTATATTCCTTCCGGTCCAACAGGTTGCGCAGTGAAGCCATGACACGCCATCGTTTGTATGTATACCTGACCGAAAGATCGGCCAATAGCGTATGCAAATGTCTGTCTTTGCTTATTTCATCGAGATAAGATTCTCCGGATATGATAAAATGAATGGATCCGGGCGACCAGGTACATTGCAGCCGGTTGACCATGTGAAGCAAAGGAGTGAGTCGGGTAGATGTTCCTATGCGTGATCCTCCATAGGTGTAATTGCCGTCGTAGCCTATCTCTATCCGACGGGCAGGGCGCCATTGGATCTTGGGCTGCACCTGCAACTGATCGTATCTGTAAGGGAGTATCTCCTGTCCGTCCCATTGCCTGCCGGTGGTGCGACTGACTGTCGCGCCCAGAGAGGTAGTCAGGTTCCAGTCGTAGAAACCTTTGGAGATATAACCTTTAAAGCTTTTGTGGTCGGTATGGTTGTTTTCTGCCAGGGTCATCACAGAAATGTCTCCACCGGAGATAAGCTGCCCCGATAGCAGATTATGTGCGGATCGGCTGTAGGAGAGCGTACTGTGAAAAAAGAATTCCCTGACGGTGTTTTTATATTCTCCATACAATGAATAGAACTGTGTGGTGGTATGTTCCCGCTTGTCACGGGGGAGTATGCGGGTACGATAATCTACCTGATAGGCAAAGGGATAGAGGGTAGATATACTTCCCGGAGAATGTGACAGACCTGCATATCCCCAGAAAGACCACCGATGATTGTGGCGATACCTGAGCGAGAGGGAAGGATGGAATAAAAAAGAACTCTCTGATGCCTGTGTATGTCTCTGAAACTGCACGGGCAGGTTCAGTGTATAACGCCAACGCCCGTTGTTCCAACGAAGAGAGGGCAAGGCATACACAGAGTAACTGTTTTCCCTGTATTTCTTCTCTTGTCGAGCCTCAAACAGTTCGGCATTCATGCCCACGGTATAGTTTGTTGTTAGACGGCGGTAGCTGTACATAAAGGAGTAGTTGTTGTCTGTATAGAAACGACGGAAATCCAGTTGTTGACGAAGATGTTCCGTTTGCAGGTGGGTAGACCGATCGTCGTACCGTATGCGGGAGCGAAACTCAGAAGTGTTTTTCTCCCGGTTGCGCACCACGTGCAGGTTATTGTCTATCTGTAAAGCCTGTGTACGCAGGCGTTGCCAGATATCGTAATCACCTCCTATCCCGGATCTGCCTTGTCCCTGTTCTGCGTTTACCGACAGGTTTTCTTTGAGGTAATAATTTGCCGCGTTCTTCTCGTAAAGCATATCTGCATAGGCTTTGTCACTGTGCAGACGATAGCTACGCTGCTCTTCGAGGGAAATCGTATCTCCATCGTAGTACCAGGTATCCCGATTTCCTCGCCTCTGGTGTACTTTGTCACGGGTGTATCCGGCCTGAAGCCTCAAAAGGCTTTCTTCACCCGGTTTGTAGAGTTTATTTCCCGAAAAAGCGTGTGTATCGTTGAAAAGCACCCGGCTGCGATCGAGGGG
>DALZBD010000616.1:0-1585 GCA_031977515.1 Bacteroides sp.
CAGTGAGAAAGAAGCCTCTTTGCGGATGCTTTTGCCCTCTTCCCCTTCGTCATGTTGAAAAATAGCCCGACGTGTAGAGTAGTTGATACTCTCCTTTGTTTCTTCCATAGTAGCCCGATGCATAGACCAAACGTCCTGTCCGATGAGTTCAAACCGATTGTCCTGATACCGGAAGATATAGGTCGAACCTCCCATAGACCAGCTACCAGCACTGTACCAGCTACTGAACCGGAAAGACAAAGTTCCGTTGTCACGAATGGTCATCTCCTGAAAAGGCTCGGCCATGGATCCGTTTCCTTCGGTAGTGATCACAAACCGGTTGGAGTGCTCTACCAACCGGTATCCATATTGGTTGTCGTAGAAAGCAATTCCCAATATCCGCGGATACCACGGCTTGCTCCAGGAATCGTCCGGATATTCTGCCGGGATCGAATCTTTACACTGCAATATAAACGCAATATCCGGATGGCCATCTTTGTTGAGATCACCAATGCTGTGTGTCAGCAGTTCCCAACGATCCGGGATGAACCCTTCTATACTTCGTGCTGTGGATGGCAACGAAGGATAGCCGCTGAAAGCCTCCTGGTAGTCACATCCGCAACACTCTTCATCTCTGTAATAATCTTCACCCGGGCGATAATAACTTATCTCCGGTTCGTACCTGGCTGCTCCGATGCTTTTCAATGTGGGAAACTCTCCTTTTGTGAAAGAGAATTTATCTATGATCTCCTTGTCTTCCCCACTCTCCTGCGAAGAGTAGATTCCCTCTCCCGTAGAGAAATTAAGGCTCCAATGAGTAGAGGCGTGCGTGGCCCGGTGAAAGTCTCCAACCTCCTGACCTATGAGCTCAAAGCGTTCGTTCTGATAGCGGAATATATACTGACAATGAGATGTACTCCACCCACCGGCATTCATAAAGAGATTGAAGTAGAAACGCAATGTACCGTTGCTTCGGATCTCCATTCCCTGAAACGGATCTTCCATCTGCATATTGCCTTCATTGTTGATCACGAATTCGTCCGACTGCTCCATCAGCCGATAGCCTCCGCTGGCCGTGTCCCGGAAGGCAATGCCCAGTACACGGGGAAAATGATAGAAACCGTCTTCCGTTATCAGTGAGTCCTTGCTTTGCAACACAAATACCAGATCGGGGCGGCCGTCTTTATTCAGATCGCCCGCGCAACTATCCAGCAATTCCCAACCTTCGGGGATAAAGCCCGACAGATCAACGGCTGTCTCCGGTAAATGAGGATACCCCTGAAAAGACTCTCTCGCAGTTTCAGGGCTTTGTTTGCAACCCTGCAGGCACAGTAGCAAAGTCAAAAAAATCAATCTGTATCGCATGTTATACTATCTCTTTTTCAGATGTTAGACCCTGCAAGCATAGCCGTCAGGCTAAGGATTATCAGGTATTGAAATGTTTGCCAGGTACATATTATTTGTTTATCTATACCAGCCCCGTAGGGGTTGTCTGTTTGTAGCCCCGTGCGGAAGCGCGGGGTTTATAAGGGGATCAATGAGTTGCGCCCTGTAGGGGTGCTATGTAAGGAATGGTTTATTTCCCTGCCAGATAATCCATGTTATC
>DALZBD010000617.1:0-1572 GCA_031977515.1 Bacteroides sp.
TGGCCTGGGTACCGATCCCATAGACGAACAGACTGAACAGAATTAGTAAATATTTCATGGTACAACTATTGATGTTTGTGAGGCATGTAAAACCAATATATAAACAGATCCTTATCAATTCACAATGTATCCGCAGAGATTATCAGCTGCTATTATCTGCGTACTCCCTCCTGTGGCCGCGTCACGCCACAGGATCCATCAGCCAGGTAATCCCTATAAGTATATGTAGTCGGAGGCATCCGGTTCATTGTTCAAAGACACAATGATACGAACAGGGAATCCCTTCATGAGTGATCCCTTCTACCCTGACCGTATATGCTCCGGGATGATCGGTTGTGTAGAATTGGATGCTTGCCTCTCCCTGTTCATTCAATGCCAGCCGCGGCTGCCAATGAACTGTTGTGCGGTTGTCCGAAACAGGCGACAGTCTTTGTTTCGATGTATCATAACGGGGAGAATAATGCTCCTTGTATGTATCTACACTTTTGAGGTATGTATGATCGATACGTGAATCCAGGCTGCTGCGAACGTAAGTTCCGGATTTGGATACCAATGAAATATAGCCACCCGACAAAGGTCTGGGATTATCTGTAAGTCGTTTTAAAAAATCTTCTTCAAATAATTTTTTTTCCCACTCTTCTATACTTCCCTGGCTTTCCAGCATACTTATATACTCTTCTTCAAGATCCTTTACCTTTATACCCAGCAAGGCGTCATAGACTTCAGGGTCCATCTTATAGACTGCTTGTATTTCGGAAGCGTCGATTTTAGCCAATTCACTGAGAGATATCCCTTTATCATCCAGATGTAATGTAGCATTCATACCATACATGCGAAATTGGGGTCCGGTAGAAATGGTCTTGGGACGTACTGCCAATTTGTTTCTTCCATCATCTCTAATGCTCGTTTTAGGAACCATCGAACGATCGGGATTAATATAAAGGAGATTGTCTATGATCTGAACACCAGGCATTTCTTTTACCAATTGCAGGGCTGTTTTTGTTTTCTTCTGGGCCATTTCTTCTTCATCATTCATCTTATACGAAGAAAAGCGTTCTCGGATCAGATACTTTGTATCAATGACAACTTCGGGCAACCTCACCATCCATATACCATCTTCCATCACATAAGGAGACTGAAGTGATTCAATGTATTGAGCCTGTTCGGGCTGGTACCTACCAGACTGGTAGGGAGTCTTATTCAACATTTCAGGAAACTGATCCTTGTCTATCTCCAATTTGGGTCTCACAAATCCTGTTTCACCCAATAGCCGCACGGTTATCATCTCATTATCTGAATCGTGATTCCCGGGTACTACAAATCTGCCCTGAGCGTCTGTTTGCAGGTAAGAAGAAAGCTTCTGACCTACAGATATACTTATTCCCTTATTGGTTTCGGGCTTGCCGGAGTTAGAGACATATCCCGAAATTACATGTTGCATTTCCATCAGGAACTTGGGTTGTTCCTGTTTTTTGCTCATTAATTCCTGAATATCAAACCGGCTCCACCCCTGAGTGAGCATCAGGTTGTCCAGACATGCCAGGGTCCGGGAAGATTCATCGCGGAAATAAT
>DALZBD010000618.1:0-1544 GCA_031977515.1 Bacteroides sp.
CGTAAAAACAATACTATACACCCAGTAAACTAATAAGATGATCTTTTATTTCTCAGGTACCGGAAATTCCCGCTGGATAGCCTTTCAACTGGCAGAGGCACTGCAGGATAGACTTGTTTTTATTCCCGAAGCTATGCAATATTCGTCAGCAATTCCAAAGGCTATTACTGTTGCCAATGAAGGGGAGAATAGTAGCAACGCCAGGACTCCTGAATATACCCTGGCAGAGGGAGAAAAAGTCGGATTTGTCTTTCCTGTCTATTCCTGGGGGCCGCCTCAGATTGTGTTGGACTTTATCAAAAGCCTTACTCTTTCGGGATACAAAGATCACTACACCTATTTTGTCTGCTCTTGCGGAGACGAGACCGGCTTTACTCCGGATAGGATGCGGAAGGCATTGACCTCCCGGAGATGGAGTTGTCACGCCGGATTCTCCGTCTGTATGCCCAACAATTACATACTCTTTCCGGGGTTTGATGTAGATCCTCCGGATGTAGAGAAAAGAAAACTTTCCGAGGCAGTACCCAGAATGCAGGAGATCATCAGCCAGATCTGCAACAAAGCTGAGGTGGAAGATTGCCACATCGGTTCTCTTCCCTGGCTGAAATCACGTATCATCTTTCCTCTTTTCAACCGATTTGCTGTGTCTGCACGTCCTTATGATTATACGGAAGCCTGCAACGGTTGCCGCAAATGTGAGCGCCACTGTCCCACACGAAATATCACCTTATCCGATGATCGCCGGCCGGTATGGGGCAATCGTTGTACCATGTGTGTAGCCTGCTATCACATTTGTCCGCAGCATGCTGTTACCTATAGCAATAAGACTCGTGGGAAAGGGACATATTTTCATCCGGAAGCCAGGCAGACCATACGGTGAAAATGCAGCTCCCACCTCTGGTGTATATAGAAAAGAAAACATATAGAGCCCTTTTACATACCCATTGTTTGTTCAGATGCAAATAGGGCATCCATCCGATACATGATGGAGAAGTTGTAAAGAGGGAATGGGGACTCCGGTAAGGTGCATCTGTAATGCTGTTGTTGTATACTCTCTCTCCCTCTGATCAATCATTCTCTGTCATGCGTCCTATCATTGGGGTAGGATGAAAAAAGTATATACCATTTGTTTCTCATCTGGAAAGTATCTCTCACTTTTAAAAGAGCCATTTGTTTCTATTGTATATAACCGATATGAGATAAAATTAAGGATCAACCTGTATTTTTGTGGGGTATGGTTCTTTTTCTTATAATAACCCTATATGAAGCCTGAATCCATCGAATTTCATCCTCCCTGCATCGTTGATTATCAAATTCCTATTATAATATATTTTTGTATGTATCCATTCCTTCCCTGTATGGCTCTTCTTCATTTCAGGTGAAGAATTCTCAATTATATCCTATCTGGTCTCTATTTCCCATGTATCTGTAGCCTTGAAGAGGCGTTACAAGTTAGCCTGGGGTCAGGAAGGTCTGAGGACACGAAGACCGACGCCACCCCAGGTATTTATATATCGTACCCTAACAAGGAGTTCTGTAAGAAC
>DALZBD010000619.1:0-1322 GCA_031977515.1 Bacteroides sp.
CGCAAATATGCGTCTCTACACGTATATCACATTCAGGAAACACCCACTTGTAGAGACGCAATACTTTGCGTCTCAGATAAAGAAACGAGCAAAATCCTGACAGTTACTCAGAGATCCATACAAGATTTTTTAATGATCTGCTTCTTATCTCGCGAATATTCTTTTCCTTTGCAGGGATTTTGAAACACGTTAATTATCCACATTTATCATGAGAAGTTTTGCATCAGATAATAATTCCGGTGTTCATCCTCGGGTCATGGAGGCGTTGGTTGCAGCCAACAAAGACCATGCGGTAGGATACGGAGATGATCCCTGGACCGAAGAGGCTGTGCAGCGTATCCGGGAAACATTTGGCCGGGAGTGTGAACCATTCTTTGTCTTCAACGGTACAGGTAGTAACATTGTAGCCCTTCAATTGGCTACACGCCCTTATCATTCTATCATTTGTGCGGAGACAGCCCATATTTATGTGGACGAATGCGGGGCTCCTATGAAAAGCACAGGTTGTCAGTTTCGTCCGGTTGCTACTCCCGATGGCAAACTGACTCCTGAACGCATTCGTCCCTACCTGCATGGTTTCGGAGATCAGCACCATTCGCAACCCGGTGTGATCTATATTTCCCAGTGTACCGAGTTGGGCACTGTATATACCGTCGAAGAGATAAAAGCTCTGACCACTCTTGCACACGAATATAATATGTATGTCCACATGGACGGAGCGCGTCTGGCCAATGCCTGTGCTTCGGCGGGTGTTTCTCTCAGAGAGATGACCGTAGACAGTGGGGTAGATGTACTGAGTTTCGGAGGCACGAAAAACGGATTGATGACCGGCGAATGTGTAGTGGTGTTTGCGGAGGCAATGAAGCGGGAAGCGCGTTTTGTAAGAAAACAATCGGCACAGCTGGCCTCTAAGATGCGTTACCTGTCGTGCCAGTTTACAACTTATCTGACAAGAGATTTGTGGTTGGAAAACGCCCGACATGCCAATGAGATGGCTATTCTGCTCTATCAGGCGCTGAAAGATTATCCCGGTGTGACTTTTACACAGAAGGTAGAGAGCAATCAGCTTTTTCTGACGATGCCGCGTGCTGTAGCGGATAAGTTACTTGAGAAGTATTTTTTCTATTTCTGGAATGAGAAGGCCTGCGAGATCCGTCTGGTCACTTCTTTCGATACCACGCAGGAAGATATAGATAGTTTTATTGAATATTTGCATACCATACGGTGGTAGACTGCTATGCCAAATGAAATGAATAAATAAGAAAAGGTCCGGACCTTCACAGGGGCGGACCTTTCATTTTATCCAGCCACGCCTTTGGGGG
>DALZBD010000620.1:0-1222 GCA_031977515.1 Bacteroides sp.
GGCTATGGTGTCCAGCTTGTTCGGGTTGTAAAGCTGTGGAAACAAATGCTCTGTTTCGCAATAGAATTGAGTCAGGAAGCTGGCTTCGAGAGAACCAAATGTTTTATCTGTGAATCTACCCAGATATCCGGTATTGGTTTTTGCATATACAGAATCTATGGTTATGGAGCTGGTCTGTACATTATATGTTGTAGAACGAACATCCTTAGGATCGGTACCAGGCAATAGTCCGATCCCGGTCGAACCCGTATTATCGTCGCACCCGGTCAGGGTGAGTATAGCGATCAATATCCAAATATACTTTATATTCATACGATAGATAGTATGTAATTGACGTTGCGTGTGTGGTAAATGATTATTTTATTTCTGCCCTGCGTCCCAGACTTGGTCGTAAAATTCGTTGCAGGCGTCGGCATACTGATCTGCTTCCTGATGACCCAGGATCAGCTTGCCACTCTGTAGAGCGTAGTCCATGATCTCGGGATTCACGTTGGCACTGTTCTGGATCACTCCGTCCGAGTATTCAACAGCCAGTTTGTTCAGTGCGGCAAAATCGGTCTGCTCCGGCAGGCTGGCAATATCTTTTTTACTGATACCTTTCAGCATCAGCTTGTTGGTAAAGTCTGGTTCGAAAGGCATATTAAAACCTTCGTCATATACAGAGAAAACGACCTTGGCGTCCCGGAAGGAGGGCTCATCTTTGTAAGCAGTCTTGATATAGAGAGGAGCCAGTGCGGTCATCCAGCCGTGACAGTGGATCACATCGGGACACCAGCGAAGTTTTTTCACAGTTTCCAGTACCCCACGGGCATAAAAAATGGCTCTGCTGTCGTTGTCCTCGTATTCATTCCCTGCTTCGTCCACTGTCTGCAGACGGTTCTGGAAATAATCGTCGTTGTCGATGAAGTATACCTGCATGCGGGCCGATTGGATAGAGGCTACTTTGATGATAAGCGGATGGTCTGTATCGTCAATGATCAGATTCATTCCGGAAAGACGGATGACTTCATGAAGCTGGTTTCTGCGTTCGTTGATGTTTCCCCACTTTGGCATGAAAGTTCTGATCTCTCTTCCTCTCTCTTGTATGGCTTGTGGTAAATTCCTACCGATCGCGGCCATTTCTGATTCTGATACGTATGGAGTAATTTCCTGTGTGATAAATAAAACCTTGTTCGCCTTTGTCATCATTACAATCGTTCTCGTAAATATTCTGCAAAGATAT